>JACPVT010000216.1 GCA_016191685.1 Rhodospirillales bacterium
ACACACACACACACACACACACACACACACACACACACACACACACACACTTCTGAAGATAAACTTGAAAATTACGAAAAATAATCTGCTCATGTTCATCTCCTGTTCCTTGAATCAACAAAATAAAAACCTTGATCCGAGCGAGAGTTAAAGTTCCATTTTCCTTGAGAAAGATTAATCATTAAGTAATTCACGAAAGGAATTGTACAAAGGGGATATCATTACAGACCTTCGTATTGAACACCGCTCGGGGGACCGCTACGCGCTGGCCTTCGGGCTGTCACCCAAACTCAAGCAACGCGCCTTCGAGAACGCCATCACCACGGTCTATGCCATGGGCGGCTCGACCAACATGTATCTCCACCTTCTTGCCATCGCGCGCGAGGCGGGAGTGCCGATCACGATCGAGCGCATCCAGCAGGTGGGCGAGCGTGTCCCGCTGATCGCCAACCTGCAGCCGCACGGCCCCTATGCGATGGTGAGCCTGCACGAGATCGGCGGTGTGCCCGTCGTGATGAAGGAGCTGCTGAGCGCCGGTCTGTTGCATGGCGACGTGATGACCGTGACGGGCAGGACGCTGGCGGAGAACCTCGACGCGGTGCCGACGCTCGACAGGATGGCCGCGCAGGACATCGTGCGGCCGGTGTCGCGGCCGTTCGCGCCTGCCAACAATCACATCAGTGTGCTCAAGGGCAATCTCGCGCCGGAGAGCTGCCTGCTGAAGCTCAGCGGCAAGACTCTGGAGAAGGGCGAGTTCCGCGGCACCGCCAAGGTCTTCGAATCCGAGGCCGACACGATGAAGGCGATCCGCGCCGGCGAGATCGTGCCCGGCACCGTCGTCGTCGTGCGCAATGTGGGGCCCGTCGGCGGGCCCGGCATGCCCGAGATGGTGATGCTCACCATCCAGCTTCAGGGACGCGGCCTCGGCGAGGATGTGGCGCTGATCACCGACGGCCGCTTCTCGGGCGTCAGCCACGGCATCCTGATCGGCCACATCTCGCCCGAAGCCGCGCGCGGCGGCCCGATCGCGGCGGTGCGCGACGGCGACACGATCGTGATCGATCCCGGCAGGCGGACTCTCAACCTGGAAGTTTCCGATGCTGAGCTCTCCAAGCGCATGGCGGATTGGCGAGCCCCAGCGGCCGGCCGCGTGCGTCCCGGCTCAGTGCACGACAAGTACATCCGGCTGGTATCGTCGGCGCATCACGGCTGCGTGGTGTGATAAAGGCTCAGGAGAGCTACCGGCCGGGCAGGGAAGCTGTCAAACGGGAGGACACGGGCGTATTGCCTGCTTGAATGCGGATCAGTGGAGCGTGGACATGCGGGTGATCGCGAGGGATTCGCCCTCTCGCTGAGGCATGTCCAGCAGACATTTGGACTTGCTTGAGCCGCAGGGCGACGTGGCACGTGTCTCACTATTGAATGCCACCGCGCGCCCTCCTAGCCTCCCGAGCAACTCAGGGAGGAAGCAGTCATGCCGACCATCGACGCCCAGGTTCATTGCTACGAACGCAACCATCCGGGCCGCCCGTGGGCTGCGGTGCTGGCCGGTCCGCCGGAGGTGACGGCCGCCGACATGATCAAGGCGATGGATGCCGTCGGCGTCGACGGCGCGCTGCTGGTCTCGGTCTATACGATGTACCGCTGGGACGCGAGCTACGCGGTCGCGGTGCAGAAGGCGCATCCCGGCCGCTTCGGCGTCATCAAACCGGTCAATGCCAACGATCCCAAGGTCGAGGACACCATCGCGGAATGGGCGGCAATGGACGGCACGGTCGCCATCCGCATCATGTTCACGCCGGATATCTCGACCGACGCCGCCGATCCCGGCATCAACCGCGTGCTGGCGGCGGCGGCGAAGCACGACCTGCCGGTCAACCTGATGGCCCGCGGCCGACTGGAGCAGGTGGGCCAGCTCGCGAAGCGCAACCCCAACACTACCCTGGTGATCGATCATCTCGGACTGGAACAGCCCTTCGTGCCGCCGGCGCCCAAGCAGCCGTGGGTCGAGCTGCCCAAGCTGCTGGCGCTGGCGCCCCATCCCAACATCATGGTCAAGATCACCGGTGCCTGTACCCTCAGCCACGAAAAGTATCCCTTCCGGGACATCTGGGATCCGCTCGAGAGCATCTTCGAGGCCTTCGGTCTCGGCCGCTGCATGTGGGGCACCGATTGGACCCGCGCCGTGGCGCTGCTCACCTACAAGGAGGGTGTCGACTCCTTCCGCGTCACCGATCGCCTGACCGACAGCGACCGCGCCGTGCTCATGGGCGGCTCCCTGCAGAACATTTATGGCTGGTCGCCGAAGAAGTAGCGATCAACGCCTGCCAAGAAAGTTGCTGTCATCCCGAACGAAGTGCGGGACCTTTCAGGCGACAGGAAAGGTCCCCGAGCGGTGACGAACGGCGATTTGGGCGGTACGCTGGCGCAACATTTTAGGAACCGCACGTGACCGACGGAACGACCGAGAAATCAGCCGAGTTCGACCGCGCCGAGTATCACTCGGCGCTGGCCAACGGGCTCGTGATCGGGCGCTACAAGATCCTCGCGGTGCTGGGCGAGGGCGGCTTCGGCATCACCTATCGCTGCCACGACACCCAGCTTCATCGCGATGTGGCGATCAAGGAGTACCTGCCGAGCGGTCTCGCGATCCGCCAGGGCGACACCCAGGTGCTGCCGCGCTCGACCGAGGTGTCCAAGGATTTCGTCTGGGGACGTAGCCGTTTCCTCGACGAGGCGCGGACCATGGCGAAGCTGAGCCATGTGCCCGCGGTCGTACGGGTTCACGATTTCCTCGAGGCGCACGGCACGGCCTATGTCGTCATGCAGCTTCTCGAGGGCGAGACGCTCGCCCAGCGCCTGGAGCGCGAGACGCGCCTGCCGCAGTCGGCGATCGAGCAGATCCTGCCGCCGCTGCTCGACGGCCTCGAACAGATCCACGGCGTCGGTTTCCTGCACCGCGACATCAAGCCGGCCAACATCATGCTGGCGCCCGACGGTTCGCCGACGCTGATCGATTTCGGCGCATCCCGGGCCGACATCGCCGGCCGCACCCAGGCGATGACCGCGATCTTCACGCCGGGCTTCGCCGCGCCCGAACAGTCGAGCGCCGGCAAGCAGGGACCGTGGACGGACATCTACGGGCTGGCGGCCACGCTCTTCGCCTGTGTCGCCGGCAAGCCGCCGCCCAGCGCCCTGGAACGCCTGCTGGAGGACGATTCGGCTGTCTCGATCGAGACGGAAGGTGTCGGCTATTCGCCGACCCTCCTGGCCGCAATCGATGTCGGCATGCTGCTCCAGGCCCATGCCCGGCCGCAGACCATCGATGCCTGGCGGCAGGTTCTGGCCACCGGCGTCTGGAAGGTGCCCGACAGCGCGTCAAGGCAGAGCCAGCGGACGATCGTCATGCCCGCACCCGCGGCGCCGCCGCCG
>JACPVT010000217.1 GCA_016191685.1 Rhodospirillales bacterium
AATGCGCTGGCCTTCGAGCGCGACGCCTACCTGTCGTGGCTGATCGGGCGGCGGGACTGGCGGCGGCTGGGCGAGGCCGTGTTGCTCTCTTTCCGGGCCAAGGGATTGACCGGATGGTTCGAGACCTTTGGCCGCTACACCGGGCGGCGCCCGGTGGCCGACGATCGGTTCGCCGTGCCGCCGTGGCTCGACCGGGCGTTCGTCGATCGCGTCGGGCTTGAGGAGCGGTTGCACGCTCTTGGCGGCGCGACGGCGCCCCGCCATCCCTGGCATCCGCGGGCGATGGCCTCGTTCAACGATCCGGTCTGGCAGCAGCTCTTCGCCGATCTCGACCACGAGGAATCCCTCGGCCCCATCGTGTGGCGCCATCCCTTTCTCGACCTGCGTGTCCTCACGTTCATGCTGTCGGTCCCGCCCGTGCCGTGGGCGAGGCGGAAACTGCTGCTGCGCGAGGCCATGCGCGGAAGTCTTCCCGACGAGGTGCTTGCCCGCACCAAGACGGCGTTCCGGGGCTCGACGATCGCGGCGCCGCTTCGGACGCACGGCCTGCCGGCCCTGTCACGCGGCGGCAAGCTCGGCGCCTATGTCGATGTCCAGGCGCTGACCCGCGCCGCGCTGGCGGCGAACGATCCCGATCGGATCATTGCCGTTCACGCGCTCGACTACTGGCTGGAGCAGGACGCGCCCTCGGTTGCCCTCGCCGGACGGGAGTTGTAGAAAATTCGCCAGCCGGCCCGCGGTCGGCGGAATTGGGAAATGCCGAAGATGCTCGAGCTCTCGACGGTGGTGAAGCGGTCCACGCAGCAAGTCGCTTGCAATCTCAACGACGAGGTGGCGCTCCTTCAACTCGACAGTGCGCTTTACTTCGGTTTGCGCGGTGTCGGCGCGCAGATCTGGAGCAGTCTCGAGCAGCCGCGCTCGATCGGCGATATCTGTAACGATGTCGTGAAAGAATTCGACGTCGCGCCGGCCGACTGCCGCGAAGACGTGATCAAGTTCCTGGCAAGCCTGCAGGAAGCCGGCCTCATCGAAGCCGAGGCATAGGCTCCCGGATTGACGTGCCAAGATGAATTGAGATATATCGCATTCTGAGTGCAATATATTGAAGCGGGCGTATCGACTGTCCCCAAAAGACGCGGCGGATATGTGGTTTTGCCGGCCGTCTGTGCTAAGCTTTCTCTCATAATGCAAAGAGGCGCCCAACCAATGGATGCTGAACCCACCAACGCCGCAAATCCTGCCGAGACGTCGCCGGCAAAGAAGATTTATGAGGCGCCCGTACTTCAGCGGTGGGGCACGCTGCGGGACCTGACGCAGACCGTGTCCAACAGGGGCGGCAAGGATAATTTCAAGAACAACAGGAAGACCCGCTGAGGCTGTTTCCATGACGGCCGCGCCTGCGGGTGGGGGCGTCTAGCCCGTCCAGTTGCCGCGGCGTCGGGGCGGTAGACTTCCCGTCGAGAAACCTCGTTTCTTCGATCGTCGCAGCCCTTCGAGTCGGGATGTCGGTTTCGACCAAATCTCCAGCGAACCCCGCCGGCGCCGTCACGGGCAGCGTCGAATTCGAGTTGCTGTGTCGGATTGCGCGGCCGCGGCCCGACCTGGCGCGGGTGCGGGAACTGCTGCACGCCGGCGTCGATTATCCCGATCTGATCGAACTGGCCTCCGAGCACGGCGTTCGGCCGCAACTGATCGGCGGCCTGCAGTCGTTGTCGTGGGAAGCGGTGCCGGCGGCGGCAAGAGACTCGCTTGAGGATTTCCAGCGGTTCCATTTCGCGCGCACGCTGTCGCTCACCGAGGAGCTCTGTCGCGTGGCCGCGGCATTCGCGGCAAAGGGCCTTCGCCTCGCCGCGTTCAAGGGGCCGGCGCTCGCGGTCGCGCTCTATGGCGACGTGTCCCGCCGGGAATACCTCGACCTCGATATCCTCGTGTCCGAGCCCGAGGTCGACCAGTCGGAACGGCTGCTCGACTCGCTCGGCTATCGCGGCGACGCCGGCGATCGCGCGTTCCGGCGCGCGTTCCTCGGCTACCTGCGGCAATGCGCCTTCGTTCACCCCGGCATCGACGCGGCGATCGACCTGCATTGGGATTTCAGCGGCGTCCATGTGCCGTTTCCGCTCACACCGGCCGAAGTGTGGCGCGATCTCGCCCAGGTATCGATCGGCGACCGCACAATTCCCACGGTATCGGGCCCCAACCTCGCCTTGCTGCTGGCCGGTCATGGCACGAAGGAAGCCTGGAGGTGCCTCGGCTGGGTTTGCGATTTTGCCCTGCTGCTCGACCGCCATCCCGAGTTCGACTGGCGCGGGATCCATCGTCGGGCCAGGGCGCGGGGCTGCGGCGATGCCATTCTGTTGGGCTGTGCGATGGCGCTGGAGTTGCTCGAAGTGCCGGTGCCGCCGGTGCTCGAGGCGCCGATCGCGGCCAGCGCCCGTGTCGGCGCGTTGACGGCCGTCCTGTCGCGCGAGTTGCGGCAAGGTCTGCCGCTGCCTGCGCCGGAGCGGCACTTTTCCGACTTCCATCTTTGCGACTCGAGGCTCGACAAGCTCAAGGCCGTGATGCGGCTCGTCCTGACCCGGACGACGGGCGATTACGAGGCGATGAAGCTGCCTCAGGCCTTGTGGTCGGTCTACTACGTGACGCGGCCGTTCCGCCTCGCCGTCAAGGCGCTGGCCGCCCTTCGTTAGCGCGGTGGGGCGAGGTCGGCGGCCACCAGCCGGCCGTCGACCAGCATGAGGTGCTGGTCGGCCCCGGTGATCGCCGCCGGCCGGTGCGTCACCAGCATGATCGTGGTCCTTCCGTGCAGACCCGCGATCGTTTCGAGGATGCGGTCTTCGTTTTGCGCATCGAGGGCGCTGGCCGGCTCGTCGAGAAGGATCAACCGCGGGCCGCGCAGCAGGGTTCGCGCGAGTGCCAGCCGCTGACGCTCGCCACCCGACAGGTTGGTGCCGCGATCGCCGACGATGGTGTCGAGGCCACGCGGCAGATCGCGCAGCAGCTCGGCCAGCCCGGCCAGGCGAAGGACCTCGAGCATCCGCTCGTCCGATGCCGTGGGCTCGGCCCAGGCGAGATTCGCCCGGATCGACGCGTGAAAGAGGAAGGCCTCCTGCGCCATGTAGCCGACCGACCGGCGCCAGGACGGCGCGAGGGCGGCGGTCAGCTCGACGCCGTCGATCAGCATTCGCCCCGCCGTCGGCACGATCAATCCGCCGACGAGATCGAGCAGCGTGCTCTTGCCTGCGCCCGACACGCCCGACAGGACGGTGAGCGAGCCGGCGGGCAGCACGAGGTCGATACCGCGCAGGACACCACCGGCCGCGTCGTCGTATCCGAAGCCGACGCCCTCGAGGCGCAGCTCCCTGTCGAACGCGAGCCGCCTCGGCGGCGCCTGGCCGGTCGGATCGGCCGCGGCGTCGCACTCGGCGATCATCGCGGTCACGACGCGGAAGGCCGATGAGCAGTGGACGAATTCCTGGGCGAGATTCTGGATGTCCTGGAACATCGGCATCAATCGCTGGAACACGAAGACCAGAACGAGAAGATTGGCCAGCGGCAGCCCGATCCAGCTCGCCGCCAGCCACAGAAGACCGGCAAGGACCGCCGCCGTCGCGACTTCGAGGATCAGCCGCGTGTTGGCCAGCAGGCGGTTGCTGGCCAGGCCGGCGCCTTCGGCCTGCTGCACGGCCTCGGCGAAGGCGCGCACGTGCTGCGCTTCGGCGCCGTAGGCCTTGGTCAGCTTGAGCGCCTGCAGGAACTCGGTGATCTCGCGGATGACGCGCGTGCCGGCCTCGGAGACGATGTCGCCGAGGCGCCTGCTTTCGAGCAGCCGGCGTCGCAACGCCCAGGCCAGGCAAAGGCCGAGGGCGATGGCGAGCGCCGAGAAAGCCGGCGCGATGGCGAAAGCGATGACGATGTGCGCGAGGAAGATGACGAGCCGGGCCGGAAGCTCGAGCAGCAGGTGGGTGCCCTGTTCGACGCGGTCGACCTCGGTGGCGAAGATCGCATGGAAGTCGGCGGTCCGCTTGCGGCGCAGATACGACCACGCGGCGTTGGCGATGGCGGCGTAGGTCCTGATCTTGAGGTCGACGGAAAAGTCGAACCGCAGGCGGGCGACGGCATTCTCGCGCAGCCGGGCTACGATCGCGCGCAGCACGGCAACGCCCAGGAAGATCAGCAGCAACCCCGCCAGCGTGGTCGGCAGAAGCGCAAAAAGCCTGCCCGCCAGACCCGTCGCCGCGGGCATGGGCGCGCCCAGCGAGTTCAGCAGCGGTATGAGAAGAACCAGGCCGATGCCGTCGCTTGCCCCCGCGAGCAGCATCAACATGACGACATAGGCGAGCCGGCGCGGTCCGACGGACGGTCCGCGCAGCTGCCAGGCCGCCTTCAGATCAGCCAGCATCGGGCAGAGGTTCTGTCATCGGCCGCCACCTTAGCCGAGCGGCCGGTTAGCGCCAGCGGCCGAGGCGCGCCGGCGGTCAGGGCGTCTTCTTGGGCGGCAGGCTGCGCAGCCAGGCGATCAATGCCGCCATGTCGTCGGCCGAGATCTTGTCGTAGTAGGCGAAGCCCATCGGCGGCTTGAGCGGCTGGCCCTGGCGGTCGATGCCCTTGCGGATGGCGCGCTCGATCTCGGCGTCGGTCCACTTGCCCAGCCCCTGGTCGGGATCGGACGTGATGTTCTTGGCGACGCTGAGGCCCCACGGACCGGGGAATTGTATGCCGCCGGCGCCGAGCAGGGTGGCGTATTGCGGGCGATGGTCGGCGCCCATCGGCGTGTGGCATTCGACGCAGTGGCCGAGTGGACCGGCAAGATAGGCACCGTAGGCAAGCTTGTCCGTTTTGGGCGGTGCCTCGATCACCTTGTCGATTGGCGGGCCGTAGTTGGGGGGCAGCGGGATCTGATAGCTCGATTGTGGAACGGCATTTTTCACCGGTGGCACGGTGCGCAGATAGGCGACGATGGCGTCGAGATCGGAATCGGCGATGTTGCGATAGAGCTGGAAGGGCATCGGCGGGCGGATGAGCGTGCCGTCAGGTCGCCGGCCCTCGCGGATCGCGACCTTGATCTGGGCATCCGTCCATTTGCCGATCCCGGTTTCCGGATCGGGCGTGATGTTGGTCGAATAGGCCGTGAACATGCCAGGATGGGCGAGTTCGAGTCCGCCGGCCAGGGCCTTGCCCGGCAGTGGGCCGTTCGGCCCCATCGGCGTGTGGCAGTTGCCGCAGCCCATGATGCTCTCGACGAGATACTTGCCGCGCTCGACCGCCGACTGGGCGGCAGCGCCCGACCACACAGCCAACGTCACGGCCGTTGCGGCCACGGCCAAAATCCTGTTCACGTTTGCGCTCCTTCGAAGAGAGCGCTCTTACTCCGCAGCCGCGGCGAAACGCAAGTCGGGAAGCGGCTGGGCGCAGTCGATGGCGGCGCCGGCGTCGAACTTCTTCAGCTCCGGCATCACCGTCCGGGCGAACATCCCGAGATTGCGGGCGGCTTCCTCGTGCGGCATGCCGGCATAGGAGAAGACGCCGACGTAGGCCGAGTTGTTGGTCTGCTGGTGGATCGCCATGACCTTCTCGTAGACCTGCTCGGGCGTGCCGTAGACCTGCAGGTCGGCGAAGAATTCGATCGCCTTCTGGTCGCCGTAGACCGCGAGCTTCTCGTTCATCTTGGCGTAGTACTCGTAGCCTCTCTGGTTCTTCATGTGCTCGCCGGCGAACTGGTAGTGATCGAGCACGGTGCGGTAGTAGCCGCCGATGTACTTCACCGCCATCTCGCGCGCCCGCTCGGCGCTGTCGTCGACGAAGGTCCAGCCGGCCGAGATCGGCTGCGGTGCGTCGGTGCCGTTGATCTCGCGATAGAGCGTGTTGTACTCGGCGAGCTCCTTCGCGACCTCGCGCCACGGCTTCTGCGGGATGATGAGGAGGCCGACGCCCAGCCGCGCCATGATGCGTGCGCTCTCTGGGCTGACGGCGGCGGCATAGGTGCGGCCGCGGAAGCTTTTGAACGGGGCAGGGCGGATGGCGACGGGCGGCTGCTTGTAATGCTTGCCCTGGTACTCCATGACGCCGCTCTCGAGGCCTTTCAGCAGCGCCTCGCCGTATTCGACGAAGAGCTCGCGGCTGTCGCCCATGTCGAGGCGGAAACCGTCGAACTCGACTTTGCCGGCGCCGCGGCCGAGGCCCAGGATCATGCGACCGCCGGAGAGGTGATCGAGCATCGAAATCTGCTCGGCCGCCCGCATCGGATCGTGCCACGGCAGCACCACCACCATCGAGCCCAGCCGCACGTGCCGGGTGCGGCCGGCCATGTAGGAGAGGAACTGCACCACGTCGGGGCACATGGTGTAGTCGGTGAAATGGTGCTCGACCGACCAGATCGATTCGAAGCCCAGTGGCTCGGCCATGTCGGCCAGCGCCAGTTCGTTCAGGTAGATCTGGCGGTCGCTGAGCGCGCGGCCGGTGTTCTGGAAGACGGCGGCCATTCCGACATGCATGGGAGCTTCCTCTCGCGGGACCCGGCCATGGTAAACGGCCGTTTACCTCATTGGGAAGGGGGCAGTTTGCTTGATTCCGCCGCATTCGGTCGTCATATGCGAGCCATGCGTATCCTCCTCGCCACCCTCCTGTTGTCCCTCGCCACGATCTTCGCCATCGGTCCGGCAAATGCCCAGGGAATGGCCCAATCCCAGGCATCGACGGCCGAGGTCGAGCGGTACATCAACTCGATCCGCACGCTGAAGGCCAGGTTCGTCCAGAGCAATCCCAACGGCTCGGTCGTCCAGGGCACGCTTTATGTGCGGCGTCCCGGCCGCATGCGCTTCGAATACGATCCGCCCTCGCAGCTCAAGATCGTGGCCGACGGTTCGCAGGTCACGATGTGGGACATCGCCAACAAGGATTTCGGCCAATGGCCGATCGGCTGGACCGCGGCGTCGTTCCTGGTCAAGGAGCCGCTGTCGCTGACCGGCGATCTGCAGGTCGAAAAGACCGAGCGCAGCGACGGCATGCTGCACCTCACCTTGAGCCAGGCGAAGAAGCCGCAGGAGGGCAAGGTGGTCGTCCGTCTCGGCGAGAATCCCATGGTGCTGCGCGGCTGGACGATCATCGACAACCGCGGCAACCATGTGAACGTGTCGCTGCAGGACGTTCAGGCCGGCATGCAGTTGGCCGACCAGCTGTTCAAGTTCGACGGCCCCGATGCCAGCATAATTCGGCGCGGCGGCAACTAGCGTCGGGCGCGCGCGCCCGACGTCGACGCGCTATAACCACCGTCTGGAAAGACGTGGGGAATAGCGAACGTGAGTGGACTGCCATCGAATAGGTTGGTCGTACGGGCCTCGACCGAGGCCGACGTGGCGCGTTGCGCGGAGATTTATCGACATCATGTGCTGTACGGCACGGCCTCCTTCGAGGTCGATCCGCCGGACCATGCCGAAATGAGGAAGCGCCGCGCCGCGGTGCTCGACCTCGGCCTGCCCCATCTGGTGGCCGAGCGCGACGGCCGCGTGATGGGCTACGCCTATGCCGGCAACTGGCGGCCAAGGCCCGCCTACAAATTCTCGGTCGAAGACTCGATCTACATCGACAAGGACGCCATCGGCCAGGGTGTCGGCAAGGCGTTGCTGCCAGTGCTGATCGAGCAGTGCACGGCCGCCGGCAAGCGCCAGATGGTGGCGGTGATCGGCGACAGCGCGCAGACGCCCTCGATCCGGCTCCATGCCTCCTGCGGCTTCGAGATGACGGGCACCTTGAAGAGCATCGGCTTCAAGTTCGGCCGCTGGCTCGACAGTGTGCTGATGCAGCGGGCGCTCGGTGTCGGCGACACCACGCCGCCGGCGGAGCGCTGACATGCGCCTGATCGACTATTTCGACCGCGGTGCCGATCTCTTTCCCGAGCGGCATTGCCTGCATGACGGCACGCGGGGCTGGACCTATGCCGAGGTGCGCGGCCAGACGCATCGCGTGGCCAACGGGCTGCTGGCGGCCGGCCTGGGGCGCGGTTCGAAGGCCGCCGTCTACAGTCCCAACCACGCCGCGGCCTATGCCTGCCTGCTGGGCATCGTGCGTGCCGGCGTCACCTGGGCGCCGGTCAATGCCAGGAATGCCCTGGAGGAGAACCTCTACATCCTGGACAACACGGATGTTGAGTTCCTCTTCTACCATTCGAGCTTCGAGGCTTCGCTGCCGCGCATCAGGGAAGCCTGCCCCAAGATCAAGGACTTCGTCTGTCTCGACCGGCCGTCGTTCGAGGCGTGGCTGGCGCGCTTCGAGGCCGCCGCGCCCGATCTGCCCGACGATCCCGACGGCGTCGCCTTCCTCGCCAGCTCCGGCGGCACCACGGGCCGGCCCAAGGGCGTGCAGATCACCAACCGCAACATCGAGACCATGAATTCGATCTTCTGGGCCTGCATGCCGCTCGAGGCGCCGCCGGTCCATCTCATGGTGGCGCCGATGACCCACGCGGCCGGTGTCTGTTCCTTTCCCATGCTGCCGTTCGGCGGCACCAACATCTTCATGGGCACGGCCGATCCCGGCGGCATCCTGGCCGCGATCGAGAAGCACAAGGTGACGCACATCTACATGCCGCCGACGCTGATCTACATGCTTCTCGCCCATCCCGACGTGCGCAAGCACGACTACAGCTCGCTCAAGAATCTCGTCTATGCCTCGGCACCAATGTCGGTCGACAAGCTCGCCGAGGCAATCGAGGTCTTCGGCCCGGTACTGACCCAGACTTACGGCCAGGCCGAGGCCTGCATGATCTGCACGTTCTTTTCGCCCAGGGACCATGTCGAGGCGCTCGACAGCAACAAACGCCATCGGCTGGCAAGCTGCGGTCGCATCTCGCCGCTGATGCGGCTCGAGATCATGGACGAGCAGGGCCGCCTGCTGCCGCGGGGCGAAGCCGGCGAGATCGTGGTGCGCGGCGGCCTCGTCACGTCGGGTTACTACAACAATCCCAAGGCCACGGCGGAAGCCTCGACCTTCGGCTGGCACCATACCGGCGATATCGGCGTCATCGACACCGACGGCTTCGTTTATATCGTCGATCGCAAGAAGGACATGATCATCTCCGGCGGCTTCAATGTCTTTCCGAGCGAGGTCGAGCAGGTGCTGTGGAGCCATCCCGCGGTGCAGGACTGCGCGGTGATCGGCGTGCCCGACGAGAAGTGGGGCGAGGCGGTGAAGGCGGTGGTCGAGCTGAAGCCCGGCGCCACCGTGGCGGCCGAGGAGCTGATCCATCTCGCCAAGGAAAAGCTCGGCGGCGTGAAGGCGCCCAAGTCGGTCGACTTCATCGCCGCCCTGCCCAGGAGCCCGGTCGGCAAGGTGCTGAAGAAGGATCTGCGCGCGCCTTACTGGGCCGGCCATGACCGCAAGATCTGACGGCCCCTCAAGACTTGAAGGGCGGACGATCTAGTGCTCGCCTGGCTGCGACGCCTGCCGCCGAACGTGCAGGGCGCGTTGTGGCTGGTCAGTGGCGGCTTCATCTTCACCTCGACCGGCGTCATGATCCGGCTGCTGTCGGAGCAGATCGACAGCGTGCAGACGGCCTTCTTCCGCGCCATCATCGGCCTCGTCCTGCTGGTGCCCATGATGATGGCAGGCCGGGTGAAGCCCTGGCATTCCAAGCGCCTCGCCGGCCACTTCTGGCGCACCTTCATGGGCACGACCTCGATGGTGCTGGGCTTTTATGCGGTGTCGATGCTGCCGCTGGCCGATGCGACGGCGATCGCCTTCTCGCAGCCGCTGTTCTCGGTCCTGGTCGCCGTCGTGCTGGCCAAGGAGAAGGTGCGCTGGCGGCGCTGGACCGCCACGATCGTGGGCTTCGCGGGCGTCCTGGTGATGGTGCGGCCGGGCGCGGGCAGCCTGCAGCTCGGCGCCCTGGTGGCGCTGGCCAACGCCGCCACCGTGGCGATCTCGATCCTGCTGGTGAAGCGTCTCTCCGATTCGGAGACGCCGCTGATGATCCTGACCCAGTTCGCGATCTTCTCGACGCTGCTGCTGGCGCTGCCGGCGGTCTGGGTATGGCGCTGGCCCGACCTGTGGGGCTGGACGCTGGCGGTGGGCATCGCGCTTGCTGCCACCGTCGGGCAATATTTCTGGGTCCAGGCCTTCAAGGCCGGCGAGATGTCGGCGGTGGCGCCGTTCGAGTATCTGCGCCTGCCGTTCGCGGTGTTCGTGGGCTGGCTGGTGTGGGGCGAGATGCCGGTGGTCTGGACCTACGTGGGTGCGGCCATCGTCATAGCCTCGGCGCTCTATATCGCCCATCGCGAGCACCAGCTCGCGCGCGAGCGTCGGCGGGCGGAAGCCGCTAAGCCCCCCGCGCCGCCTGTTCCTTGAGGAGCCAGCTACGGGCCATGCCGCGATGGGCGTCGGTGATGTGGACCTTGGCCGCGGTGATCGCAGCCACGATGATCGCGGCATCGTCGGTGAATCCCAGCCCCAGCATGAAATCCGGGATGGCATCGAGCGGCAGCACGAAATAGGCGAGCGCCCCGAACAGGGTGGCGCGGATCGGCAACGGCGTGGTGCTGTCGGTGGCGCAGTAGAACGCCGCCACGGCGTCCTCGGTGAAGGGCACGCGCCCCAGGGTCTTGCGGGCCTTTTGCCAGAAGCCGGTGCGCACCCTGGCTTGATCTGCGGCCTGGCTCCCGACGAGTTCGGCGGAATTGCTCATGGCTTGAAAGGTTGGGAGGGCGGAGCGGCTTGGCAAGAGGGCGGGGCATGCTAAAAACGCCCGTTCAGGGAGGACACAAATGAACGTCAGGGGTCAGGCCGCCATCGTCACGGGCGGCGCATCGGGTCTGGGGGGCGCCACGGCGTCGGCGCTGGCGGCGGCCGGCGCCAAGGTCGCGATCTTCGACCTGCAGGATGAGCTCGGCGAGAAGAAGGCCCGGGAAATCGGCGGCCTCTACGTCAAGACCAACGTCTCCGATGCGGCCAACACCGAGGCCTCGGTCAAGACGGTCGTCGAAAAGCTCGGCGCCCCGCGCGTCGTGGTGAACTGCGCCGGCATCGGCCGCGCTGCCCGCACCATCTCCAAGAACGGCCCGCACGACCTCGCGATGTTCGCTCAGGTGATCCAGGTCAACCTGATCGGCACCTTCAACGTCATCCGTCTCGCCTCGTGGGCGATGAGCCAGGCCGAACCGATGGACGACGGCGAGCGCGGCGTCATCATCAACACCGCGTCGGTGGCGGCATTCGACGGCCAGATCGGCCAGGCCGCCTATTCGGCCTCGAAGGGCGGCGTGGTCGGCATGACGCTGCCGATCGCGCGCGATCTTTCCAGCATGGGCATCCGCGTCTGCCCCATCGCGCCCGGCCGGTTCCTGACGCCGATGATGATGGGCCTGTCGGCCGAGGCGCAGAAGAGCCTGGGCGCCCAGGTGCCGTTCCCCTCGCGGCTCGGCGATCCCAAGGAGTATGCCCAGCTCGCCATGCAGATCGTCGAGAACCACATGCTGAATGGCGAGACCATCCGCCTCGACGGCGCCATCCGCATGGCACCGCGGTAGCGCGGGCGGGCGGGATGCGACCGGGCACGAGGCTGGCGACACTGGCGGTTCTGGGTGCCGCCCTGGCGGGCATAGCGCAGCCTGTCCGGGCCGAATCGCGCTGGCTTACCTGCAAGTTCACCGATCACCGATCAGGTGGGTGCGGCGCGCAACTTCTTCATGGTGTTCGACGATCTTCGCGGCACGGCGTCGCTGTTCGACGCCGGCACGCTGATCGAGGGCAGCGGCACCAGCATCAATTTCCAGTCGATCCGCACCCGCTTCCCGACCTTCGCGATCACCTACAATCGCAACGACGGGGCCCTGGCGGTATCGCCGCTCGAAGCTACCTACGGCGGCATCCTGCGCGGCGAGTGCCGGCGCAGCCCGCCGCCGCCCGGCGCGCCGCGGTCCTGAACGACCGGCCCCGGCGAGGCCGCCTATTCGAGGTCCTTGGCCCGCTCGCAGCGCAGGTCGGCGACGCTGTTCTCCGTCGCCTGCTGGCCCGGCGTCGTCTGGCCGTTGCAGGTGAAGCGGATCCTCAGCACCTTCGTCATGGTGACGCGGTCGGGCGTGCCGAAGATGTAGGCCATCGCCGGCACCTGGCAGCGCCATGAAGTGTCGCCGCAGATGTCGCGGACCTGCTGGGTGACGTCGAGCGTCTGGCCGTTGGGAGCGCCCCAGGTGGCTTCGAGGACGGTGATCCTGCGCGGCACCAGCGGCAGGCCGCCGACGCAGTCCATGCGGACCTTGAGCCCGGGCGCCACGACCTCGGACAGCACGAAATTCTGTGGCTGGCAGGTCCAGATGACCGCCAGCCGGTTGGCGAGATCCGACTTGGGCTGGCGGAAGTTGGCGGCGTTGGCGAAAACGTCGCACGGATAGCCGTTGGGGCAGGTGACCTGGCTGGTGACGTCGGCCGAGGCGCCGTCCTTCGGTTGGCCCCAGTAGGCCTTCTTCAGTGCCGCCGTGGAGACCGGCACCTTGGGCGCCGAATTGCACGCCACGACGGTGGCGACCGCGACGACGGCCAAGACGAGTAGACGACCCAGAGCCATGGTGCCCCCAGCAAGATCAACGAGGACACAAGGTAGCGTTCGCTCTACGCAGCGGCAATGCAAATAGAGATCGCTAGCTGAGGGAAAGACGCGCGCCAGCGCCGACGGCGAGAGCACGGCGGTAGATGGCGACGGCGGCTGCCACGTCCTGCAGCCCCATGCCGGTGCTGTCGAACAGGGTGATGGCGCCTTCATCGGTCCGGCCGGGTCTGGTGCCGGCGATGATCTCTCCCAGCGTCGCGTGCACGTGGCCGGGCGTGACAGCGCCGGCCTTGAGGGCATGATGCAGATCGCCGATCTCGGCGCATTGCTCCAGCGAATCGACGACCGCGAGGCTCTTCGCGTAGAGGCTGGGATCGATTTCCGACTTGTCTGAGTTGTCGGCGCCGACGGCGGCGATGAAGGTGCCGGGCCGCACGAGGTCGGGCGTGAGGAAAGCGCGGCGGGCCGAGCTGCAGGTGACGACGATGTCGCTCTGACGCAGCGGGCTGAGATCGGCCGTTGCACGGATGTCGAGGCCGAGCCGGCCCGACATCTCCTCGGCGAAGGCAATCGACTGGGCGGCGTCGGCGTCCCAGACATGCACGCGCTCGAGCTTTGCCGCGGCGGCGATGGCCGCGAGCTGGATGCGGCCCTGGACGCCGGCGCCGCAGATCGTCGCGACGCGTGACCCGGCGCGCGCGAGGTGGCGGGCGGCAAGCGTGGTGGCGGCACCCGTGCGGTTGTTCGTGACCTCGATCGAATCCATCACCGCCAGCGGTCGCCCATTGGCGCCGTCGGCAAGGTAGATGACACCCTGCACCGTCGGCAGGCCGTTGGCCGCCGGATTGCCCGGGAAGTTGCCGTTGATCTTTATGGCGACCTTGGCCTCGCGGCCCAGCAATGCGGCACCCTTGGCGTGGAAGGAGCCGTCGGGCACGTGAAGCGCCGACGCGGGCGGCGCCACGGCCCGGCCCTCGACGGCGGCACGGAAGGCCGCTTCGACGGCATCGACATAGTCGCCGTAGTCCATCAGGCGCGCGATGTCGGTGCGCGAGAGGATCAGCAGACCGGCGGGGATCACGAAACGCGCACTGCCGGGCGATGTTCTGTGGCCCAACGCCGTGCATGCTCGACCGGCTTTCCCAGATGCGGCATCACCATCGATCTGACCTGGACGACGCTCGGCAAAGCTTCCATGCGCGCCCGCCACGACGCGATGCGCGGCTTGCCGGTCAGCATGGCCTGTCCTTCTGGAGTGAGGCTGAGCGAGGTCATGGTCGGCAGCATGAAAAAATCTGCCAGCGTCGGCCGGTCGATGATCAGATAGCCGCCGCCGTGCGCCAGCTCGCACTCCATGACGTCGAGGCCGACAGCGATTTTTGGCAGGGCCACGGCCACGACCTTCTCATCCGGCTCGATCCCGAGCGCGGGGTAGATCAGCCGCTCATGGCTGAGGTGGAACGCGATGTAGGGGTAGTAGTAGCTGTTGAGCGAACTGATCCACTGGTTCATCCGCGCCCGCTCGCGCGCATTGGTCGGCTGCAGCGCCGGTCCGGTGAACGCCTCGTCGACATAGGCGGCGATCGCGGCTGTCTCGTAGAGCCGGAAGCCGGCGTGATCGAGGATCGGCACACGGTTGAAGGGATGCAGCTCAAGATGACGCGGCCCGCCCATCTCCGGTTCGAGGTCGTGAAAGTCGAACGGCACTCCCTTGTGCGTCAGCACGAGGCGTACGACGTTGACATAGGTGCTGATGGGAAAGCCGTAGACGGTGACATCGGTCATGTTGGCATCCTCACGTTTCATAGATCGCGGCGCGGTGGGTGTGCGGCAGAAAGGCGTAGAGCCTGTCGCCAGCGGGGGAGAGGGCCGTGGTGTGGGCGCCCGGCTCGGTCTTGATCGTCGCGATCTTCTTCATGTCGGACGTGGAGAAGACGTCGATGACGCCGGGATCGCCGATGGCGACATAAAGCTGCTGGCGCTGGCGATTGAAGAACAAGACGTCGGGCACGCCGCCGAGCGGCGCCTCGTCCAGCACCTTGCCCGATCGCGCGTCCAGGGTGACGAGCACGCCAGCATCGCAGGCGCAGAAAAGGCGGCGCGTGGCGCCGTCGAAATCGAGACCATGAGGGCCGGCCGCCGGAATGGGGATCGTGCGGGCGATCTCGGTCGGCTTCTTTGCATCGACGACCACGATCATCGCCGGGTCGGAGATGTTCACGTAGAAGACCTCGGCGTCGGGATCGAAGACCGTCCAACGCGTGCGGCCGGGCACCTCGATCGAGGACCTCGTGGCGCGGGCGCCGACATCGACCATGGTGAGCGTGTACGAGTGCGCGATCGCCGGATCACCGACGTTGGCGGCCAGCAGCAGCTTGCGGCCGTGATCGTAGGCGAGCCCGTTGGGGCGCACGCCGACGGCGACCTTGGTCACCTCGGGGTCGGGACCGGGCGCAAAGATGCCGACCGTGTTCTCGGCCCGGTTCGAGGAGAAGATCAGTTGCGCCTCGTCGCTCACCAGGGCACCGGCAACGCCGCTGAGGTTCGGAATGGAGAACAGGTGCCTCTGCCGGTCGAAGACGTCGACCGCGTCGTTGGCCGTGTGGGCGACATAGACGTGGCCGCTCGCGGCGTGGACGGCTGCGTGGTCGAAGCCGCCTTTCCCCTTATGCTCGGGCAAGGATATGTGGCCGGTGAGAGCAAGGGTCATGGCATCACCTCAGGTGGGCGTAGAAGCGGAAGGCAGCCATCAGCACGAGGCCCCAGGTCGCGAGGCCAAGGGCGGTGACCAGGCCCAACCCGACGAGACCCGCCTGAAGGACTTCTATGGCGATCCAGCCGCCCACCACGACGACCAGCAAGCGGCAGGTCATGGCCGTCAATGGCCACTCCGGCTGGCGCGTCGACTGGAAGGCCGACATCAAGGTGTTGGCGGCGACGAAGGGATAGGCGAGGCCGACGATGGCGAGATAGCCGGCGGCTGCGGCCAGGATCGCCGGTTCATGGCTGAACAACCCCATCCAGAGGTCGGGGCCGCCGATCGCCAGCACGCTGACCGAGGCCATGACACAGGCCGAGAGCCCCACTGCGGTCCAGGCGATGCGCTGGGCGCGCGCGAACTGGCGCGCCCCGATGTTGCTGCCCACCATCGCCAGCACCGCCGCCCCCAAGGCGAAATTCAGCGGATAGAGCAGATATTCCAGTCGCACCGCCGCGCCGAAGGCGGCGAGCGACGTGGCGCCGAGCACGCCGGCGTAGGCCGTGAGCGTGGCCAACGCCACGTTGTTCAGCACCGGCGCCAGCGACATCGGTGCGCCCACGCGCAGGATCTCGCCGAACAGACGGCGCTCGAACCTGAAGCTGTGCGGCGACAGGGCGACCGAGGTCCGGCCGGAGGCCAGATACCAGGCGAGTGTCGTGGCCGAGACGACCAGGGAGATCACAGTGGCAAGTCCGGCGCCGGTGATCCCGAGCGCCGGGAGCGGGCCGAGGCCGAACACCAGGGCCGGCACCAGTGCCAGATGCAGGAGCTCGGCGCCGACGTAGACGTAGGCCAGGATCGCGACCTGCCCGGTCGCGCGCACGACGCTCGTGAGCGCTCCGAGCATCCAGTAGGCGATGGCGCCGGCGAAGATCACGTTGGAATATTCGAGCGCCGCCGCCAGGATCGGTCCCTTGCCCCCCATCACGCGGTAGATGCCGGGTCCGGCCAGCAGGAACACCGCGCTGAACAGCGCCGCGGCGCCGGCGGCGATCGCCAGGGCATGGATGACGAGCGAAGATGCATCCTCGCGACGTCCCGCGCCGATCGCCCGCGCGATCGAGGCGGCGATCGCGCCGCCCATGGCCATGTTCGCCATCTGCTGCATCAGCATCATCAGCGGAAACACCAGCGCCAGGCCGGCGAGCGAATCGAGACCGAGCTGGCCGACGAAATGCGCGTCGACACTGGGCGTCACCGCGATCAGTACGACGTTCACCACCAGGTTGGGCACCGCGAGACGCAGCAGGGTAGAAACGATCGGGCCTTCCAGCATCAGGCGCATGCGCGCAGCGGCAGGCGAGGCCGGCTTCACGGCGGTGTCGGTCATGGCGCGTGCCTCATATCTTTGGCGGCCAGTTGTGCGTCTCGCCCGTGAGGCTGCGGCACCACGCGTAGAGCGCGTCGTACATCACCAGGCCGTGCTTCAGCATCTCGTGGTCGTCGGTGTAGACGTGGCTGAGGCCGAGCGAGATCGCGAAAAGCCCGGCCGATTGCGGCGTGAGGTCGAGCCTCGACGTGTCGGCGCCGCGCACGATGTCGGCCAGTTTGTCGAGGCCCGGCGCCGAAAGCTTGTACTCGGCGATGAAGGCGTCGAAGCTGCACTTCTCGCCCACGTGCGTGAACTTCACGCCGGGAATGTCGTAGGGGATGGCGCCGGTTTCCTTGGCCGTGGCCAGCACCTTGTCGGCCGGCACGTAGAGGAATTCCGGCTCCTTCTCGATGAAGCGCTTGATCAGCCACGGACAGGCGATGCGGTCGATCTTGGGGCGTTCGCGTGTAACCCACTTCATTTGGCTTCTCCTTCTTTCAACGGTTCAGTCGGCAGGCCGTCGGCGCGCCAGGCGCCGATGCCGCCGGCGACGGCCACCGCGTCGATGCCGCGCTCGCGGAGCCTGGCGGCGCAGTTGCCGCCGATCTCGAAGCCCCAGGCGCAGTAGACCAGCGCCTTGGCGCCCGGCGGCAGGGCGGCCGCGACCTCGTCGACCTTGTCGGGTGGTGCCCGGCGCGCGCCGCGCAGCCGCACCGGCACCGAGGCGGCGTCGTCGGCCAGGCGGGCATCGATCACGATCAGGTCGGGATCGGCCTCGAGCATTTTCTGTGCGTCGGGTGTCGTGACCGTGTGCGGCTTCTTCTCGGGCGTGGTGCCGGCGAAGCGGGCGGCGACGCGCGCCCAGGCGATGTTGGCCATGAAGGCATCGACGTAGGCCGCGGCATTGCTGCCGAAGTCGAGATGGTAGGAATGCTCGTACATGTCGAGCGCTAGCACCGGCGTGCCGCCAGCGAGTCCATGCGTGTGATCGGCCGCCCACACGTTGGAGAGAGTCCCGTCGCGCGGCGAGCGCGTCAGCAGCACCCAGCCCGAGCCGCCGCCCAGCGCGCGGCCCATGGCGACGAACTCGGCACGCCATTTGGCGAGCGAGCCGAAGTCGCGCACGATTGCCTCGGCCAGCGCGCCTGTAGGATCGCCGCCGCCGCTTTCGCCCAAACTCTCGAAATAGACCTCGTGCAGCAGCATCGAGTTGGCCGCGATCAGCTCCTCGCGCTTCAGCCCGTTCAGGCGGAAGCCCGGGGCGCTGGCCGGATCGAGGGTGGCGAGTTCGCCCTTGATCGCGTTTAGCCGGCGCACCGCGCCGCCGTAGTTGTTCTCGTAGTGGCTGGCGATCAGCCGGGCCGAGAGGCCTTTTAGGCGTGGCGGCTTGAAGGAGATGGGACGGGCTTGAAAGGGCATCTGTTTTCTCTTTTCGTGGCGATGTTGCGGACAATCTCAGTATTTCGGCCGATGCCACTCCGGCCATTTGCGCGCGTGCTCGATCGGAAGGCGCGGGCCCTGCGACGCACGGAACTGCTGCACGCTCGGCAGCGCCTCCATGCGTTCACGCCAGCGGCGGAAGGCCGGGAACTTCGGATACATTGCCTTGCCCTCGTCCGTTAGGCTGAACGAGTAGGTGCAGGGCACCAGGAAGAAGTCTGCCAGGCTGAGGTCTTCGCCCAGTATGTACGCCTTGCCATGCCCGAGCTCTTGTTCCAGCACCTCCAGGCCGCGCTCGACCTTGGGCAGGGCATGCGCCACCACCTTCTCGTCCGATGCAATGCCGAGCTTCGGAAAGACCAGCCGCTCATGTGTGACGTGGTAGATCATGTAGGGGTAGTAGTAGGCGTTGACCGAGCTGATCCACTGCTGCAAACGACCCCGCGCTGCCGGGGTATGCGGCTGCAGTGACGGCCCGTCGAATGCTTCGTCGATGTAGGTCGCAATGGCGCTGGTCTCGTACAGCGTAACATCGCCGTGCTGCAGCACCGGCACACGGTTGAACGGATGCAGGGCGAGATGCGCCGGCGTGCCCATCTCCGGCTCGAGGTCGCGGAACCGGTAGGGCACATTCTTGTGCGTCAGGATCAGCCTGATGATGTGCACGTAGGTGCTGCCGGGAAAACCGATGACGATTGGTTCGGGCATTGCTGCTTGGTCCTTTGCGGGATTGATCGTCATTCGAAAAGCTTCACGGGGCCCTTGATCGCCTTCCAGGCGTAGTGCCCGCCCGCCATGTAGCGGGCATCGAAGCCTGCCTTGCGGAGCGTGATGGCGGTCTGGCAGCCGATGTGGAAACCGTAGACGCAGTAGGTGATGACCGGCTCGGTCTTGGAGAGTTCGCCGATCCAGTCGTCGACACGCTCGGGATCGCGCCACACCGCGCCTTCCATGATGTCCTGCGCCTTGGTGGTGTAGTGCCGGGGCCGCGCGTCGATGATCTGGACCGGCGTTCCGGCGGCCAGCATCGCCGCCACTTCCTCGACGGACATCGCCGGCACGTCGCCAAATTCCTTCTGCTCGAGTCGCCGGGGCGGCGCCACCTTGACAGCATCCTCGTAGCGCCCCTGCACCGCGTTCCATTCGATGTTGCGCATGAAGGTGGCGATGTAGGCCTCCGCGTTGGCGCCGAAGTCGAGGTGATAGGCATGCTCGTACATGTCGAGCGCCAGGATCGGGATGCCACCGGCGATGCTCTGGCGATGGTCCGAGGCGCTCTGGTTGATCAGCCGGCCATCGCGCGGCACGTAGGTCAGCACGGCCCAGCCGGTATCGTTCGCGAGGCCGCTCGCGAGCGCGATGAATTCCTGCCGCCAGCGATCGACCGAGCCGAAATCGCGCACCAGCGCTTCGGCCATCGAGTCCGGCACCACCCGGCCATCGCCCCCTAAGCTGGCGAAGTAGAGTTCGTGCATGAGGGTGGAATT
>JACPVT010000038.1 GCA_016191685.1 Rhodospirillales bacterium
CTTCCTGTCCGACAAGTCGATCAAGAGCGGCCTTGCCGAGGCCGGGCTCGCAACGATCATCAAGCTCCTGCTGCAGCCGCTGCTCGCCATTCTCGTGCTGCCGTTCTTCATCGAACTCGACTCCGTGGCCGGCAAGGTGGCACTGCTGATGGCAGCCCTGCCGACGGCGGCCAACGCCTTCGTGCTGGCCAAGCAGTTCGACGTCTCGGTCGAGCAGAACACGGCCGCCGTGCTACTCTCGACGGCCTTCTCGGTGATCACCGTCTCAGTCCTGCTAGTGTGGCTGCGCGTATCCTGACGACCACGGAGGGAAAGATGCTCCAGGAATTCAAGAAATTCGCGTTGCGCGGCAACGTCGTCGATCTCGCCATCGGCGTCATCATCGGCGTGGCCTTCGGCAAGATCGTCGACTCGCTGGTGAACGACATCATTATGCCGCTGATCGGCCGCATCTTCGGCGGCCTCGACTTCACCAACTACTTCATCGGCCTGACGCCGGCCGCGAGCCAGGCCGCGACCTACGATGCCGCCAAGAAAGCGGGCGCCGCTCTGGGCTACGGCACCTTCGTCACGGTGACAGTGAACTTCGTCCTCATCGCCTTTGTGCTGTTCCTGGTCATCAAGGCGATCAACCGCGTGTCGAAGGAGGAAGCGGCCGCGCCTGCCGCACCGCCGCCGCCATCGCGCGAGGAAGTCCTGCTGAGCGAGATCCGCGATCTTCTGAAGGCGCGAGGCTAGGCGGCGGCGCGCTCGACGAAGAACGAATCGAGCCTTTTCGCCAGACTGTCGGAGATCTTGGTGAGCGGCAGCCGGCATTCCGGCGAGGCGATCAGGCCCTGCCGCCACAGCAGGTACTTGATCGGCATCGGATTGGCCTCGGCGAACAGAAGCGGCACCGACTGGGCAAGCGGTGCCCAGGCGGCGCGGGCGCCAGCCACGTCGTTGGCGGCGAAGCGCCGTCCGACTTCGACGAAGCGTTCGGTCATCAGGTGGCTGGCGGCCAGGATGCCGCCGTCGCCGCCATTGGCCATCATGGTGAAATAAAGAGCGTCCTCGCCCGTCAGCACCGCGAAGTCGCGGGGCTTGCGCGCCAGCAGCTCGAGCGACTGCGCGACGCTGCCGGAACTGTCCTTCACTCCCACGATGTTCGGCACGGCGCTGAGTTCCAGCAGCGAGTCATTCGAGAGATTCACCGCCGTGCGGTAGGGGATGTTGTAGATCACCACCTCGCGGTCGGTCGCCGAAGCGAGGCTGCGGAAGTGGGCGATCAGACCGTCCTGGCTCGGTCGGTTGTAGTAGGGGCAGACCGAGACGATGCCCTCGAAGGCGAAGCGTTCGAGGCGGCTCAGTGCTCTGGCCACCTTGTGCGTGGCGTTGCCGCCTATGCCCACGAATACCGGCACGCGGCCGGCGGCACGCGCCACCGTGCGGTCGACCAGTTCGTCGATCTCGGCCTCGTCGAGCGTCGGTGATTCGCCGGTGGTGCCGAGCGGAAACAATCCGTCGATGCCCAGCCCGATGTAGTGCTCGATCAATCGCTCGTAGCTCGCGAAATCGACCGCGCCATCCTTGAACGGCGTGATGAGCGGCAACCAGAGGCCGGAAATCCTGGTGGGCATGAGAGTCCTCCTGGGCCCGACGCTAGGCTTCGCGCACAGATAAGAAAAACGAATGTTTTTGATATATTCGTTCAGAAATGATTATGTTCTGGCATGCGCAAGGATCTCGATATGGCACTGGTGCGGGCCTTCCTCGCCGTGGTCGAGGCGGGTGGCGTCACGCGCGCCGCGGCTTCGCTCGGCGTTTCCCAGGCGGCGGCCAGCCAGCAGATCAAGCGGCTGGAGGAGGCGCTCGACTGCCGGCTGTTCGAACGCGAGGGACGGCGGCTGGTGCTGGCGCCGGCCGGCGAGCGGCTGCTTGCCCAGGCGCGCCGGCTGCTCGCCATGAACGATGAAGTGTGGTCGTCGATGCGTTCGCCATCGTTCGAGGGTGAGGTCCGCCTCGGTGTTCCCTACGACCTGGTGGGCAGTTTCGTGCCGGGGGTGCTGCGCCGCTTCGCCAAGGCCCAGCCGCGCGTGCGCGTGAGCCTGACGTGCGAGGATTCGAAGATCGTGCGCGAGGCCCTGAAGTCGGGCGGAGTCGATCTGGCCCTTACCACCGAAACCGACTGCGGCCGCCACGGCGAGACGCTGCGCACCGATCGCCTCGTCTGGGTCGGCGGGCCGGGCGGCGATGCGCATCTGAAGGATCCGCTGCCGGTCTCGCTCGGGGCGCCGAGCTGCGTGTTCCGGCCGGTGGCGATCGAGGCGCTGGGCAAGGTGCGGCGCGACTGGCGCGCGGTATGCGAGGTGAGCCGCATGGAGCCGGTCCACGCCGTGCTCGAGGCCGGGCTTGCGGTGGCGCCGCTGCTGCGCTCCTCGGTGCCGGAACGTTTCGAGATCCTGGGCAGGGACGCCCGGCTGCCGGCGCTGCCGGAATTCCGCATCAATCTCTATGCACCGCCTGGCCTCAGCCCCGCTGCGCGCGACCTCGCAGACCATGTTCGTGCGAGCTTCTCCGGCCGCGACTCCGGTTCGCGCGGGTGAACTTGCACAACAATTGATACGAACCGACATCTGTTTGAACTGAGGCTGTGCAATTACACTCGGGGCCAGTCATCAGGGAATTTGTTCATGCGCTTTGTGCTTGGTTGGACGCTGAAGCTGGCCCTCGTGGGCCTCATCTATGCCGGCGTTACCGGCGCGATTCCGATGCAGCTCCCCGACACGATCCTGGGCTATCAGATTCCCGACGCCGCCAAGCGGTTCGCCGGCAGCGGCGGCCAGATCCAGGAAATCGCCGGCAAGACGCAAGCCGGCTTCAAGAACATCGCCGACAGTCTCAAGTAATCCGAGGGGGCGTCCAAGGGGCCCGCTGCTGCTCGATCCCAGGATCGCGCGGCAGCGGGCTTCTCTTTTTTGATTCCTACGGCACCGTCGCCAGCGGCGCCGTCCAGGCATTGTAACCGTAGACCCAGTCAGTCTCGGTGGCGCCCTTGCCCCAGGCGTTCTGGCGCGAGGTGAGCTGGATGCGCGACGTTCTTTCCTGGCGCGTTGCCTGGTATCTGCCGAGAGCCGCCGCGACGCCGTCGCGGTCGACACCTTCGAGGCAGCGCGACAACACTGCCGCATCCTCGATCGCCATCGCCGCTCCCTGCGCCATGTAGGGCGTCATGGGATGGGCGGCATCGCCCAGCAGCACCGCGCGGCCGTCGCCCCATCGCTCCAGCGGCTCGCGATCGACCAGCACCCGCTTGTGAACGGAAGGGCAGGCGGCCAGCACGCGCTGCACCGTGGGGTGGAAGCCCTCGAACGCCGCCCGCAGCACGTCGACGTCGCCTTCGGCCGACCACGATTCCAGGCCGAACTCCGGCTCGGGCTGGCTGGTGACGAAATAGACCTCCGAGCGGTCGGGCTTGACGTAATACATGACGATGTGACGGTCCTCTCCCCACCACTTTGCGCACTCATCCATCGCGAAGCCGTCCAGCAGCGCCGCCGGATAGGTCGTGCGATAGGCAATGCGGCCGGTGACGTTGAGCGTGTCCTCGCCGAACAGGATTTTTTTCAGCACCGAGTGCACACCGTCGGCGCCGATCACGGCATCGGCCTCGACGCTCGCTCCATTGGCGAAGCCGAGCCGCACGCCGCCTGCCACGGGCTCCACTCCGACGAACCTGTGGTCGAGCCGGATGATCTCCGCCGGCACGATGCTGGCCAACGCCTGATGCAGGTCGCCACGGTGGGCCAGCAGATACGGCGCACCATACTTCGCCTCGGCGGAGGGTCCGAAGACCATGTCGAACATGACCTCGCCGGTCCGCCAATCCCGGTTGTTCCACGAGCGCGGATAGAAGGTCTCGGCGCGCAGCCGCCCTTCCAGCCCCAGCCCCCGCAGGCTCTCATCAATCAGCCGCACGCGCGTCAGCGACAACGCCCCATCCTCATCGTAAAACGCGGCCATCGCGTCGCCATCCGCCGGCACCCGCCCCTCCACCCGCCGCTCAAAACGGAACGGACGCACATGACGACCAGCGTCTCTTCTACATTCTCGCCTCCGCCTCCTTCATCGAGATCACCTCGGATCTCTATAGTCACAATCTGGTCGAGTTCTTCAGCCGCGACGATGAGGTCGCCGGATGGCTGGAGCGAAACTGGGAAAAGGAGGAATTGCAGCACGGCGCAGCGCTGAAACGCTACGTTGAGACCGCATGGCCGGACTTCGACTGGGACGCCGCCTACAGAAACTTCCTCGCCGACTACTCGCCGTTCTGCACCCTTGACCGGCTTGCCGAGACGCGGGCGCTTGAGATGGTGGCGCGCTGCGTCGTGGAGACGGGCACCGCCACCTTCTACCGCATGTTGTCGGAGCTCAGCCCAGATCCGGTGCTGAAGCGTCTTGCCGCTGAAATCAGCACCGATGAGGTGCGCCACTACAAGCACTTCTACCGCTATTTCCTGCGCTATCAGGCGCTCGAGCGGCCGAGTCGCGCCGCAGTGATGCGCGCGCTCTGGAACCGGGCGGCCGAGGTCGAGTCGGAGGACGCCTTCTACGCCTTCAAGGCGCTCTTTGTCGCCCGCAACCCCGGTATTGAGTTCCGTCGCAGCGACTACGCGGCCTACCGGGACGGCGTCGTGCAATTCGCCCGGCGCCGGTTTCCCCATGCCATGGCGGTCAAGATGCTGCTGAAGCCGCTCGGCCTCAACGCCATGGTCGGGCGCGCGATGCTGCCCGCCATCACGTCGGCAACGCGCTTGTTCATGCGACTGTATGCGGAAAAGGCCTGACTCCGCTCCACTTCGGCTCGATTCCGATCGCGCACGATCTCCGGCGACAGGTCAGTTCTCCCGCGGCGGCAACAGTTTCCCGGCCTGCATTTCAGCGAAGCACTTCCGGAACATCGCCTCGGTGTCCATGACCTCGGTGAACCCCGCCTGCATCAGCTTGATGGTCGAGACGAGCGCGGCCGGGCCCGGCTTGTCGCGGCCGTAACCCATCGTGTAGTCAGCGTACTCGAACGACAATCCGACGAAGTCTTTCAGCGTACCCGAGGCGAGTCCGTAGGCGGCGCGGATCTCGGCCCACTCCGGTTCGCGTGGCCGTATCTCCTTGTCGAGCGCCAGCGGCACGTGATCGCCCGGGGCGAAGCCCAGGGCATCGGCGATGGCGGGCCAGACGTTGGGCCATACGAACACGTCGCCGTTGGTGACGTTGAAGATTTCATTGCGCGCAGCCGCCGCCTCGCCCGACCAGGCGATGGCACGCGCCAGCAGATCGGCGTCGACCGCCTGCGCGACACGACCGACGCCGCCGGGATAGTCGAGCTTCGTTTTTCCAGCACGCCGCATCATCGCGGCATAGACGCCCAGTGCCGGGATCACATTCATTGCGCTGCCGACCGAGTTTCCCACGATCAGGACGGGCCGCAGGATCGACCAGTTCCACCTCTTGCCTTGCTGCCGGTCACGCAGGAAGCGCTCCTGGTTCCAGTAGAAGTTCGGCTGCTCGTGCATCTCCGAGCGGTTCTCACGCGCCGGTACGGTGAGCGGGCGGACATGTACGCCATAGGCCTTGGTGCCCTGCAGCAGCGCCACGTGGCGGAGTCCCGGCGCCGTGCGCTCGAGCGGCGTGAAGAGGTTTTTCAGCATCAGGTCGTTGATCCTGATCTGCTCCTGTTCCTGCCAGCCCGCGACCAGCCCTGGCCGTTCGTGAAGCGCGGCATAGACGAGATGAGTGACGGCGGCGAATTCCGGCGCCGCATTGGCGCAGGCCGTGGCGTCAGCAAGATCAAGCGGCAACCAGCGCACGCCAAAGGTTTCGTCGGGCCGGCGGCGCGAGACGGCGATTGCCTCGACCCCCTCGGTCGCCGCCTGTTTCATCGCGGCACGGCCGACGAGGCCGGTGGCACCGGCGATCAGGATTTTCTTGGCGGGCGGTTTGATAGGCACGGGGCGAGCCTACGCGGCTTCACCCCCGGCTGTCGCGGCTCAGCACAATCCAGCTCCCCGATGTCGTGCGGCGCGGGAAGTGTGCCGCGAGATAGTCGCCATAGGCGCGCGTCGCCGTCTCGGTCCACGGACTATAGGTCGGGAACTTCGGGATCAGGACGTGGTCGGCCTCGGCGAAGACCTCCTCGGCCGGACGCGCCGGCGCGCCCCAACCCGACCACAATGCACCGCCCCGGGGCGGTGCTACACCCAGCATGAAAGGCAGCGGATTGACCTGGTCGAGCACCACGATCCCACCCGGCCGCAGGCCGCCACTCTCGAACAGGCCCGCCGCCTCCATGAGCGTCTCGACATATTCCGTCGGCGTGAGTTCGTGGTGCGGCCGCAGGATACGCGCGCGGCTGAGCAGCGCAGGTTCGCTCCTGCCATTCGCGAATGCGGCCAGCAGGCCGGGCGGCTCGATGGGCACCGCCAGCCGTTTCAGGTTCGTAGGGCCCACGGCCTGGAAGCGCTCGCCGTTGCTGGCGTTCGGGGCGTATTCGAGCAGGCCGAACGACGCCGCGGCGATCGAGGCCAGCGGAAAGATCATCAGAGCCATCCGGGCCGGCGTCTGGCGAAGCTGGTCGTAGAGCAGAAAGGCGATCATGACGCCCAGCGGCACGCCCTGCGCCTGATGGTTCTGGGTCAGCAGGAACACCCCGGTGGCGAACAGGAAGGCCGCCGCCAGCGGCAGGCGAAGCGGCGCGCGCCCTTCCCGCCACAGCCACACCGCGACGACGAAACCGGCGGCGTAAGCGGCGTTGCCTTCGGGGTCGGTGAGGAAGGTGTTGAGGTGGACGCTGATCCCGCCGCGCACCTTGCCGGCGCCGGCAGCGTCCCAGATGTCGCGCAGATAGGGAAGGTTGTAGGGCGCCAGCGCATTGGCCACGACCAGGCCGCCGACCGCGAGCCAGCCTTTCCACCGGTCGCGGACATGCGGAAAGAAGAAGAGGGCGAGGCCAAGCGTTGCGAGGCCCGCCATGAAATAGGTGATTTTCAGGTAGAAAAGTGCGGCGAGCACCAGGCCCACGACCGCCATGTCGAGCGTGTCGCCGCCCCTTGTCTCCGAGGCGACCGCAGGTGAGGGAGGCCGTGGCGGCACAAACAGAATCAGCGCCAGCACCGAGAGCGCACTCCAGCCATAGCGGTTGTAGGACATGGCAAAGGAGTAATCGCGCGGCGGGTCGCCGACATTGGCCGGCATCACGACCAGTAGACAAACGAAGACCGTGAAGATGGCGGCCGGTGCCAGCGGCAGCCGGCGCTGGGCCGCGATCGACGCGGCGACGAAGGTGACGAACGCCCAGACAAGACTGCCCATGACAAAGGCGAGCGGCGTCGGGCCGACCAGCCGGAAGCCCAGCACGGTCAGGAGGAAATTGAGTTCGCCCACGGGATCGTGGAAATCGACGTGCGCCACGTGGCCGCTTTGCAGATGCCAGGCGCCGGCGAGATTGAACAGGAAATCCCAGGTCATCTCGCGTGACAGCACGAGGCCCGACGCCAGCAGCGCCCAGGCGGCGGCCAGCATCGGCAGGCCGGCGAGCAGGGCCAACGCCACGCCGAACGCCAGCGGGCGGGACCCGGCAACGGCCGATATCGGCTCAGAGCGTTGAGCTTGTCCGTCCCGCTCTGCGAGCAGCGCCATGGTGTGCGCTTCCCTCCTCCATCTTCACTTGGAGGCGCAGGCTAGAGCTATGGAGCAGCAGCCGGTGGTGACAAAGCGGAGGCAACGGCTGCGTTGCAGCGCGGAAGAAGATCAGGCGGCCTTCTTGCGGTTGGCCTCGAGCCGGGCATCAACCAGCGCGACGCCGGCGTCGATCGCCGGATGGCTGAGGCCCTTCTGCTTGGCGATGAGCTGCACCAGCTTGTCGGCGCGCTCGATGTTGGGCACGCCATTGCTGAGCGCGCGTGCCGCCGAGGCCGGCCGCACCAGGCTCTGCGCCGCAGCGGCATATTTCTCGAACGGCACGAGGTCCTTCGGGTCGGCGCCGATCTTCACGCTGAGGTCGAAGACGAAATTGTAGACCGAGCGCGAAGTCTCGATGTCGCTGTGGACGGCTTCTTGTGCGGTCCGCATGCCGTCCTTGGTCACGCAGCGGTAGTTGCCGGCAAGCAGCATCGCCCATTTGGCCAAGGGCACGAAGATGCCGTCATAGACGCGGAGCTTGACCGGCAATTCGATCTTGCCTTCCGGCGTGTCGAAACGCACCGCATCGATGTCCTTCTCGAGCTGGCGCAGGATGGCGGTCGCCTTGTCGTCCTTGAAGCGCGCGACCTTGAAGTTGGTCGGCAAGGTCACCTGCAGCACGTTGACCGTCTCGTCCTGCGGGCGGATCGCCTGCGGATCGGGACTGCAGAGCGTGAGCCGTTCGGGATCGAAGCTGTCCCACACCGTGGGGTCGGTATAGGCAGCCTTGAGCAGTTCATAGTCGAGACCGGGGATTCGCCGCACATAGGGCAGCGGCGGCATGTTCATGATCGACATGCAGGGCACCTTGGACTTGCCCACGGCGTCCAGCAGCTCGCGCACGCCGGGCGAACGATACTGCGGCTCCTGCATGGCGAGGCCCACCAGGTCATAGTCGGCGGGGTTCACCCCCGCCGTACCGCCGGCCGTCACCTTGCCCGGCAGCTTGCGCGAATCGATCTCGATCGGGTCCTTGCGGCCCCGGACCGGAAGGCGCACGCGAAAGCCCTCGGCGTTGATCAGGTCGGCCTCGGCCGGCAGGCAGATCAGGTGCACCGAATGGCCACCGAAAAGAATCTTCGAGGCGAGCAGCGACCCGTAGGACGCACCCATGATCATGATCTTGTAAGCCATCGTCCTGTCTCCCCGAGATTTTTGCCAGTGTCCCGTTTTCTTATGCTGCGGTCAAAGGCCAAGACCCGTCAGCGAAGCCGAAGCCTTCGCGCAGTCTCTGGAACAGGTCGATGCTGCCGAGCGCATGGGGCTGGACGCCATGTGGCTCGCGGAGCTTCACTTCGCGCCCGAACGTTCGGTGCTGGCCTCGCCGCTGATCCTGGCCGCCGCCATCGCGCAACGCACCAAGCGCATGAAGATCGGCACCGCCGTCCAGGTGCTGCCGCTCTGCCATCCGCTGCGATTGGCCGAGGAGGTCGCCACGGTCGACCAGCTGAGCGGCGGTCGGCTGATCTTCGGTGTCGGCCGTTCGGGCTTCGCCCACACCTACCGGACCTACGGCGTCGACTATGCCGAGAGCCGCGAGCGTTTCAGCGAGACGCTGGAAATCGTGAAGCGCGCCTTCAGCGAGGAGCGCTTCTCGCACAAGGGCAAGTATTTCACCTACGACGACATTCGCCTGGCACCCAAGCCTGTGCAGGCGCCATGGCCGGAGATCCGCGTCGCTGCGGCAAGCCCGGACACCTATGAAGAGATGGGCGCCATGGGGCACGCGATCTTCGTCGCGGCCCGCACCGGCAACATTTCCGAACTGGCGCCCCTGGTGAAGACCTATCGCACGGCCTGGAGCCACGCCGGCCATCCCGGTCGCGGCGAGGTCTATCTCCGCGTACCGGTCTATGTCGCCGGGACGGAGGAGGCCGCACGCGAGGAACCACGCGAAAGCATCCTGCACCTGCTGCACACCATCGGCGCCCGCCTGGAGGCCTCCGCCTCGGTGTCGGGCGCGCGGGCGATCGAAAACCGCGCGGCGCGCGGCCAGAAGATGCAGTCGATCGACTATGAGGAGGTGCTACGCGAACGGATGATTGTCGGCACCTCGGCCAGCGTGGTTGCACGACTGGAAGAGCTGCGCGAGCGGCTCGGCCTCGACGGCATACTGGCCGAGCTCAATCCCGGCAGCCTGATTCCGCACCAAAGAGTGATGACGGCGCTCCGGCTGCTCTGCGAAGAGGTGATGCCGCGGTTCAAGTGAGTCGCGTTCTATTGGCTGGGCAGCAGGACCTCGAAGCGGGCGCCGCCCTCGGCGCGATTGGCGGCGGTTATGCGGCCGCCCATCTCCTCGAGGATGCGACGGCAGATGCGCAGTCCCAGGCCGGTACCCTTGCCGCTGGGCTTGGTGGTGACGAAGGAAACAAAGAGCCTTGGCAGGATCTCGGCGGAAATGCCGGGCCCCGAATCCTCGACGGCGATCCGCACGAAACCGCGGCCATCCTTCTGCACCGCGTCAGTGACGATCGAGATGGTGCCGCCGCCGACATCGCGGGCATTGTTGATGAGATTGACCAGCACCTGACCCAGGCGCCCGACGTCGCCCAGGACCGCAGGCAACCGCGGGGCGAGCCGCTCCTGCAGCGCCATGCCGGCCTCGCGTACACCGTGGTCGGTGAGGTCGACGGCGCGGCGCACCGCCTCGTTCGCATCGAAGGGTTCGGGCGCATCGGACGACGTGCCGCGCACGTAGGCGCGCAGGTCGCCGATGATGCGGCTGGCCTGGTCGACCTGCTGGCCGATGCGCTCGAGCTTGCCCAGCAGCACCGGCGCGTCCGGCTGGACGCCGCGCTCCGCCGCCTGGGCCAACTCGTCGAGCGCCGAGGCGCAGGCGATGTTGATGACCTGCAGCGGCTGGCTGATTTCGTGCGCCATGGTGCCGGCCATCTCTCCCACGGTGGCGAAGCGTTCGGCGTTGTAAAGCGCCTGTTCGGCTTCGCGGCGCTCGGTATCGTCGACCCCCAGCAGCACGATGCTGCTCACCGCCCCGGCGGCATCCGTGGCCGGTGTTGCCGTAATGGCGATCAGCCGCTCGCGGCCCGAATGGTCGCGCCGCTTGAGGACGAACCTGGAGCGTTTGGTCCGTTTGGGGTCGAGCGGGCAGGGCATGATTTCCTGCAGCGGGCGGCCAACGGCATCGGTCGCGGAAATGCCGGTGAGGGCGCTGAAGCCGCTGTTGACCATGGCCACGTCCAGCGCGCCATCGACCAGGACGATCAGGGCTCCGCCCGATTCGACGATCGAGCGCAAACGGATCATTTCCGACTCGAGCCGCTGTTCGAGCTGCACCCGCTCCTCGACGTCGCGGATCACGCCCGTGCTGACCACCCGTCCCTGCTCGTCGAGCCAGCGACGCGCCCGAACCTCGACGTGACGCACGGCGCCTCCCGCCCCGATCATGGAGAAGCGGGCAAAGGTGCCGGGGTCCGACGGATTGTACGTCCGGGTGGTCTGGCGTCGCACCCGCTCCATCGACTCCGGCGCGATGTGCTGGAGGAAATGGGTGTCGATGAATTTTTCCGGCGGCACGCCGAACATGTCTTTGACAGCAGCGTTGACGAAGGTGAACTTGCCGGTCTCGACATCGAGCGTGTAGGCGACATCGACCATCGAATCGACCAGGGTCTGGTAGCGCGCTCGGGCGTGCGCCTGCTCGGCGCGCGCCTGCTCCAACGCGAATTCGTGCCGTTTGATGTCGGTGACGTCGACCCTGAGCCCGACGGTAAGTCCGCTCGCCGTCGCCTTTTCGGACCAGTCGAACCACCGCCCGTCTTCCGTCTGGCGCGTGCGTTCCAGGGCCTTGCCGGCCGCCTCGAGCCGCCGCGCCGAGTCGCGCGCTATCTCCTCGTAGGTCCGGCCGATCGCGTCGGGTTCCTGCAGCGCGGGCGTCAGTCCCTTTGCCACGGAGTTGTACAGCAGCAGGCGCTCGTCGGAATCGTAGACGACGATGCCTGCCGGCAGCGCCTCGACGACCTCGCGCAGCATGTCGCGCGAGTCACCGGCCTGCTGTGCTGCATCAGCGGCGAGGCGCCATTGCGCGTGATAGTCCACGGCCGTGCGGCCGACCAGCAGGATAAGGACGAGCCCGGCGCAGACGAAGCCCGTGGTGCAAAGCGTCAGCACCAGCAGCGCTTCGGCGTAGTCGTCGACCAGGCGGCCGATCATGTCATCGGTAGCGCGGGTCGTCGACAGGCTGAGCTCGGTGATGTCGTCGCGCAGCCGGAGCAGTTCGCGCAGCGCGGCGGCATCGATCGGCCGGCGATCGGTGTCGAAGGTGCGGATTTCCCGGCCCAGCCGGTCGACGAAATCCTGCTGCGCCGCGCAGGTGCCAGCCAGCGCCGTCTGCGGCGCCACGTCGAAATCGCGGCACAGCACCTGGAGCGACTCGGTGAAGTGGCGCCACGGCGCGCCCGCGACCGGCGTCGCGCCGGCGCCCTCGCCGGCCGCGGAATTCGCCAGGATGCTGCGCATCAGCGAGCGGCTTGCATTGTCGAGCGTCAGCACGTCGCGTGCCTTGCGTCGCTGCGGGTCGACGTCGGAACGATGGAGCGACAGCGCGATGTCGGCGAATGCCACGACGCAGCAGATCACGCCGACGATGCCGGCGAAGGAGGCCCACAGGACGCCGCGCGTTCCCAGCGCCAGGCGCACCTGGCCGGGGAATGATCGCAGTAGATCGACGAAGTTCGGCAATTCCGGTCGTGCGAACGCGCTCGTTGCCATGATCAGACTCCGGTGTCTTGCGTCGATGATTCCCGTGCGATCTCCGCGGGCCGTCCCCGCCCCGCCAATGGCCCCGCTGAGATGGATGGGCTAGTGGCGGGTGCCGCCCGTGCCGGTCGAAAGCCAGCCTTTTGGTTTAGGGGCTGTCTCGCCTTTTGAACTCTCGGCGACCAGTTTCACCACCGCTTGGCGCAACGGCCCAAGCGGCACCGGCTTGTTCACGAAAATGGTAATGCCGAGCGCCTGCAGGGTCTCCTCAGAGAGCCCGTCGATGCGTCCCGACATGATGAGGATGGCGGTCGATGGCAGCAGTGCGCGCAGCGCTTCCGCGAGCTGCACGCCGGTCATATCCGGCAGGTTATAGTCGAGTAGCACCACGCGAGGCTCGTGCTTGTTGGCGCTGTGAAGCGCCGCCGCCGCGTCGAAGGCCGTCTCGACGACAAGATTCGCGTGGCGGAGATAGTCTGCCATTTCGAGGCACTGGATGGTGCTGTCCTCGACGATGAGGACATCGCACCGCGCGTTTGCGGCGATGGTGGGCCTCCTGCGTGAGTTTTCGACAGCAGTATAGCTGAATCACGACGGTGCCGCAGTTTGTTCAAGTATCCTTGGTAGTCGGCCGACGGACAACACAAAACTGCACTCATCAGGCAATCATATCTGCCTGCAATCCGTCGACCACACGACTCCCAAGTTATTCTACCCGCGCCCCCGATGCCTTGATGATCGGTGCCAGCCTGGCCTCGTTATCGGCGCGGAACTTGGCGGCGTCGGTCGGGCCCAGCCACAACGGCGTGCCGCCTTGAGCGAGGAAGGTCGCCTTCACCTTCTCGCTCTCCAGCGCCTTCCTGGTCAATGCGGCGCACTTCTCGACCATGGCCGGCGGCAGGCCGGCCGGCCCGCAGATGCCGCCCCACGAGGTGATCTCGAAGCCGGGCAGGAACTTCGACATGGGCGGGATCTCGGGCAACAGGGGGCTGGGTTCGCGCGAGGTGACGGCCAGCGGCCGCACCTTGCCGGCGCGCACCTGGGCGATGATGCCGGGCAGATTGTCGTAGACCATGTCGATCTGGCCGGCGAGCAGGTCCTGCAGCGCCGGTGCGCCGCCGCGGTAGGGCACGTGCACCATGTTGAGGCCAGCCATCTGCTTCAGCATCTCGCCGCAGAGATGCGGGCTGGTGCCTTGGCCGCCCGAGCCGAACGTGTACTTGCCGGGCGAGGCTTTTACCAACGCGATCAACTCGGGCACCGTCGTGGGCGGCAGGCCGAGCCTCACCGCCAGCAGGTTCGGCACCTGCCACAGCATCGAAACGGCAGTGAAGTCCTTGGCCGCGTCGAACGGCAGCTTGGCGTAGAGCGTCGGCGCGATGGCGTGCGAGGCGATGGTGTAGAGGCCGAGCGTGTAGCCGTCGGGGGCTGACTTGGCGAGCAGGTCGGCGCCGACATTGCCGCCCATGCCGCCCTTGTTCTCGACCACGAACTGCTGGCCGGTGAGCTCGCTCAGCTCCTGGCAGACGACGCGGCTCAACACGTCGGTCGCCCCGCCGGGTGGGAAGTGGTTGATGTAGCGCACCGATTTGTTCGGCCAGTCGGACTGCGCGCGGGCGATGCCCGAAGCGACGAACGGTGCGGCGGCGAATGCAAGCGCCCGACGACGTGAAAGCAGGCGCGGCAGATAGAATTTGCCCATCTTGTAGTGCCTCCCAGATCTGTCTTGTTTGGAAGCACTCTATTTCCCGTTCCGCCACCCCGCCAGGGGGGGGAGGAGAACAAAACGGCAGAATCCCTGGTTGCCGGCAGTCCCTCTGAACCATGACGCAATTGTCAGCGTCGGCATTTCATGCCTAAATTTGCCCGGCAAACCCTGTCATCCGGTGGATGTCGGCTGAGGGACTTTTTGCGGGTGCGTTTGCTCGTCTCTGAGGCCCGCGTCGAGGTCAAGTTTCTGTAACGAGAAGGGGGAGCTCTCATGTTCCAAGCAAATCGTCGTAAGGCTCTGAAGTTTTTGGGAGGCGCCGCGCTGACGGCGACCGCCCTGCCTGTCCTGCCGCAACTGGCGGCCGCGCAGGGGGCTGATCTGGTCGTGCCGAACAGTTTGGAGAACATCAAGCGCGGCACGATCCACAGCATGCATCCGGAGCAGCGCAGCTTCACGATCATCTGGGAGAGCCTCGGCCGGGTGAAGATCAAGGCGGCCGACCTCGTCACCAATTTCGCCTCGCTCAAGGTCGGCCAGATCGTCGACGTCTCCTGGTACGACTACATGGACTTCCTGATCGCCAAGAAGACGCCCGAGACCGTGGCCCGCGCTGCCGCGATGAAGAAGCAGAATGCGCGCCTCATGGGCATTCCCGGCGCCCAGGAGCGGATCATTCTGTGGGAAATGGACGGCATGACCACCAAGATCGATCCGGCGACCAACACGATCTTCCTGATCAACGCCTCCGGCGGCGAACCCGACAAGCCCTCGCCCGACAGCGGCGAGGTCATCCAGCTGCCGCAGGTCGTCACCGCCGCCGGCAAGGCGGCCTTGGCCACGCTCGGACCTGGTCAGCAGATCGTCACCGTGTGGAGCCGTCAGACCGCCATCAAGGTCACGATCATCCGCTAGCGACGACCAACCATCGAGAGGACTCCGGGGCCCGATTGGGCCCCGGTGTTCGTTTGGGGGGCGTGAGTTCTCTCACTCCACCTTTGCACCCGAAGCCTTGATGACGGGCGCCAGCTTCGCCTCGTTGTCGGCGCGATACTTGGCGGTGTCAGCCGGATTGAGCCACCGGCGCGTGGCGCCTGCCTTCTCGAACGCCGCCATCACCTTGGGGCTGTCGAGTACCTGCTTGAGCAGGGCGTTGGCTTTCTCGACCATCGGCTTGGGCATGCCGGCCGGTCCGCAGAAGCCACCCCATGAGACGATCTCGAAGCCGGGCAGGAACTCGGCGCGATAGGGCACGTGCAGGATGTTGACGCCGGCCATGCTCTTGAACAGCTCGCCGGTGATCTGTGGGCTGGTGCCGGCGCCCGAGGAGGCGAAGGAATACTTGCCCGGATTGGCTTTCAGCAGCGCGATCAGCTCGGGCACCGTGTTGGCCGGAAAGTCGAGCCGCGTCATCAGCATGTTCGGCGTTTCCCACAGGATCGAAATGCCGGTGACATCGCGGCCGGCGTCGAACGGCATCTTGACGAACAGCGACGGCGCAATGGCGTGGGCGGCAATGGTGTAGAGGCCGATCGTGTAGCCGTCGGGCGTTGCCTTGGCGACCAGGTCGGCGCCCAGCACGCCGCCGTTGCCGCTCTTGTTCTCGATCACGAAGGTCTGGCCGGTCAGATTGGTGAGTTCGGCGCAGACGATGCGCGACAGCGTGTCGGTCGGGCCGCCGGCCGGGAAGGGAACGACATAGCGGACGGACCTGTTCGGCCAATCGTCGGCCGCGCGGGCGACGCCGGCCGTGATCATGGGGACGGCGAGCGCGGTGCCGGACAGGACGAGGGCGCGGCGGCGTGAAATGGGCCGGCGGGGAAGAATGGACTTGGACATCTCGAACGCAGCCTCCAACAGGGTTTTTGTTGCGGCGCATTCTAGGCACGCCGCCCCCGTGCACCACCGGTTCATGTCCCTTTCTCCCGAGGTGCGAAAAGCCGAGGAAAAATAAAGTTGGGGCCTCATCACGTTCATGCCTTCTTCGGCCAGGCCAACGGAGCTCCGCCGGCCCTTTGTCGTGTCCGGAAAGGGCCAGGCGGCGTGCTACGGTGTCGCCAAATCCCGCTGCTCAGGAGCCCCCATGACCACCAACCGCGCCCACATCCTTCTCTGGACCGACCAGCCCGCTGCCTATCTCGACGCGGTGAAGGCGGCCGGCCTCGACCACCGGGTCGTGCTCAACACGCTGCCGCGCAAGGACAAGCCCACCGCCGACCAGCTCGCCCGCACGGAGGCGCTGATGGCGGGCGGCGTGCCGGCAGGCCTGCTGCCGTCGATGCCGAAGCTGCGCTGGGCCCAGGCGATGAGCGCCGGGGTCGAAGGCTGGATGGCGCTGCCTGATCTGCCGCAGGCACTCACGCTCACCTGCGCCCGCGGCACGCACAAGGAATCGATGCCGGAGAACATCATCGCGTCACTGTTCTATGTCGCCAAACCGGTGGCGCTGGCGGTAGAGAATCAGAAGAGCGCCAAATGGGTCCACACCGTGCCGCAACCACTCACGGGCAAGACGCTGGGCATTCTGGGTCTCGGTGTTATCGGGCAGCAGGTCGCCCGCATCGCCGCCACGCTCGGCATGCGCGTGATCGGCACCAAGCGCCGGCCGGCAAAGATGGAGCATGTCGCCGAGGTGCTGCCGCCGGAGCGCACCGATGAGGTGTTGGCCCAGTCCGACTATTTGCTGCTGTTGCTGCCCGCCACGCCCGAGACCGACAATTTCATCAATGCCGAGCGGCTCGCATTGATGAAGCCCACGGCCTGGTTGCTGAACTTCGGCCGCGGCCACACCATCAAGGACGCCGACCTGATCGCGGCGGCCAAGAACAAGAAGATCGCCGGCGCCGTGCTCGACGTCTTCCGCCAGGAGCCGCTGCCGTCGGATCATCCGTTCTGGAAGGCCGAGGGCATCATCGTGTTGCCCCACATCGGCGGACCACATCCGCAGCGCGACAGGTTCGTCGCCCGCCTGTTCGTGGAGAACCTCGAGCGGTTCCTCGACGGCCAGCCCCTCAAGGAAGTCGTCGACCGCACCGCGGGCTACTGACACCGAAATGTCACCACCGGGTGCCTATCCAAGAGCGTTATCCTTGCAGCAGCAAGCTGGAGGTAAACGTCATGGACAAGGACAACAAAGACAAGGACAGCGAGACTGACAGCCTGGAAGCGCGGCGTCGCTTTCTGGCGGCGTGCGGAAAATTCGCCGTCATCACGCCGCCCACGATGACGGTCCTGCTGTCCAGCACGGCGCAGAACTATGCGGTTGCCGCCTCGGGCAACGCCGGTCGTTCATTGTCCGGGAACAACGGTTGGGGCAATGGCGGCAACGATGGCGTGCCGGGCAACTCGGGCAATAATTCCTCGCCCCAGGCCCCGAGCAAGGCCGCAGATCAGGAGCGCTGACGGGCACGGTTGGGAAGGCGCGACGCGCGTCGACGCGGTATTGCTATTGCACGCGGAGCAATCGATCGAGCGTCGCGCCGATCCCCTTCTTCCGCAGATACTGAAGCAGATGGCGGCAACGCCAGCGTAGCGGCCCCCCGACGTCGCCGTGGAGGGCATGCATGCGATGCCAGGCCAAGGCGCCGCGCAGATTCCCCCAGGGGATACCGATCCACTGCAGCGGCCGCGTTCCGAACTGCACGTCGCACCTGAGGTAATTCACGTGCGCGGCGAGACCCGGCGGCTTGGACAGCGGCCACTCAAGTCCGAACAGGCGGTGCGCCGCCAGGAGATAGGATTCGAGCGCCACCGTCAGATGGTGAGCGCGCAGGCGCTGCTGCACGAAGGACCAGTCGACCGCCGGACCGAGGTGGCGGGCGAGGGCCACGAGTTCGTAGACCTGCTGGACCTGCAGCTCGCCACGATAGAAATTCCCCAAGTAGTGAATCTGCGCGTGCAGCAGGTTGTGCATGATCCGGTCGGTGGCGCAGGGCGCGAGATAGCGGACGCCCCCGGTTTCCCCGGCGACTTCCTTGGGTTCGGCGCGGTCCCATACTTCCGCCGCCGACAGGACATGGGACGGATCGACCAGTTCGATGTGGAGATCGACGCTGCCCGGGTCGTTCGGCCGCGCGAAGTCGCCATAGGCATGGTGACCGACCGCATAGGGCTGGGCGAGGCGGTAGCCCAGCCGCCCCAGGACGGCGATGGCATCGCCCCTCGATCCGTTCGGCACCAGTATGTCGAGGTCTCGCATCATGCGTGTCGCCGGGTCGGCATAGGGCCCGTCGAACAACGTGAGGCCGCCTTTCAGAAGAGCCGGTACGATACCTTTTGCGTTGAGGGCACCGATAAGTTCGATCGCCTGGCGCCGGAGCGCGCGATTGCGGTCTCCATTGAGACGATGCAGCGTCGCCAGATAGTCGCGTGCATCCGCCGGCAGCGCTGCTGCCTGCCCCGAGTCGCTGAGCGCAGTCCATAGCGTCGGTGTCAGGAGATGCTCGTTGGCGATCGCCAGGACAGGCGCCCAGTCCGGCAAGGCGACCGGTACCCCGCGCAGGCAGTGCACGAGATCGCCGAGCGCCCGTCGCCGCCGGCTCATATGCAGAGCCCGTCGATCAGCGCCGTCGCCGCGTCGAGGGAGGAGAGCGGTAGCTCGAAGCAGTCGATTTGCTCGATCCAGGCGATGAACTCGTCGAGATTCCGCTTATCCAGCGATCCTGAAAGAAAGCAGACGCCGTGCAGCAGGCGCGCCATCGCCTCATGCCTCGGCAAGGGCAGGAGCGCCGTACCCTGGGCGGGGTGATAGCGAGGAAACACGATCCAGCGCACGGCGGCGGCGGCGTCCGGTGCAGCCCAGGGAAGGTCGTTGCCCGGCATCAGGTAGCGCGCCTGCTTGCCGTCGGGACGACGCCACTCGGGCAACGAGGCGAGCTGCGGAAAGTGAGGCTCCAGCACGGGGTAGGCGCCGCGCTTGATGCAGAGACCGGTCGGCAGGGAGCGAACGAGCGGCGGCTCGCCCGCGAGCAGGGTCGTGTCGTCGCTGAGCATCTGGAAGCCCCGCGCCGCGAGGCCGGCCGAGAGGGTGCTCTTGCCGTGTCCCGCCTGGCCGGGAAGGAGCAGCGCCGCACCGTTGCGGCAAAGCGCGCCAGCATGGACCACGCAAAGCCCGCCGCTCGCGGCGACCGCAAGCTGCGTGAGGCAGGCCCTGACGGCCACCGCCGCGTCCTCGAGCGCGCGGGACGATCCGATCTCCTTTTCGTCCACGATGATGGCTACGCCGCCGCTTTCCGGGCCGACTGCGACATCGATGACGTTCGCGCGCCAGGCGCCGTTCGCCCTTGTTCCATGTTGCAGGAGCGGATGGATCTGCTTGGCCAGTCCGGCGCTGTCGTAGTGCACCCGGAAGACGCTCCCGAGAAGCGCGTAGGTCTCGATCACGCAGGCGCCGTTCGGGGGCGGCCGGCGCCGCGAGATCCTGGCGTCGGGCGGGGCGTCGATTGGGGCGTCGATCGGGCCGTCAGGCGGCGAATCGTACTGCCGGAGAACATCGGCCACGTAGGCCGCCGCCTCGTCCACCGGCACCGCAAAGTGGACGCTGAGCGATCGGCTCGCCTCCTCTGGCGACTTGCCGTCCTTGAGCAGGCTCCAGATGAAGGCGGCGCTGGCGTTCAGCGCATAGAGCCTGTGGTGCGTCGGATCGAGAAGCAGACTCCCCTCGCTGACGACGTGCAGGCTGAGGTCGGCGAAGGCAGGCAAGTCGCTACCCTGATCGAAGCGACGTCATCAAGGTGCGTTGACGGATTTGCAATTGATCCCGTTTGGGCCGTCGAAACACACCGTGTCGCCCGGCTTTACGCCGCCAGCCGCGGCAATGGCGCCGTCATCGCGCGGGACAAAATAGGTGGTGCCGCCCAGCGAGCTGCCCGCCGATCCAGATGCGGCAACGGCGAAGTTCTGCCGACTTGAAGCGAGCAGGAGAGTCATGGTGGGCGGCGTGATGAGCGCGAAGCGTCCGCAGGACAACAGAAAACGCCGCCGATCGTCGATCGGGTCTTCGCTCTTGTTCGTCATGGCGTCACTCCCATAATCATTTTTGTCTCGAATGGGGGAGCGAATTACATCACGCGCCTCCGGGCTCCGACGTGACCGATCTGTGACCTCCAGCCTTCTGCGAAGTCCCC
>JACPVT010000166.1 GCA_016191685.1 Rhodospirillales bacterium
AACAACGCCACCCTGGCCTTCAACCGCTCGGATGCCATCACGGTCGCCAACGCCATCTCAGGCACCGGCGCCCTCACCCAGCTTGGCACCGGCACGACCAGCCTGACCGGCGCTAACAACTATTCCGGCACGACGACCATCTCGGCAGGGACACTGAGCGTTGGTGCCGGCAGTACGAGCGGCGCCCTCGGGACAGGCAGCGTGACCAACAACGCAACGCTGCAGTTCAACCGGTCCGACGCGGTGACCATCGCCAACGTCATCTCCGGCACCGGCGCCCTGACCCAGGCGGGCACCGGTACGACCAGCCTGACCGGCGCCAACAGCTACTCGGGTTCCACCACCATCTCGGCCGGCACCCTGCAGGTCGGCGCGGGCGGAACGGCCGGCACGCTGGGCACCGCCGGTGTCACCAACAATGCCACTCTGGCCTTCAAACGCTCCGACGCCATCACGGTGGCGAACGCCATCTCGGGCACCGGCGCCCTCACCCAGCTTGGCACCGGCACAACCAGCCTCATCGGCGCCAACGGCTATTCCAGCATGACCACGATCTCGGCCGGAACGCTGAACATCGGGACCGGCGGCACCAGCGGCACCTTAGGCACCGGCAGCGTCGCCAACAGCGCCACGCTCCAGTTCAACCGCTCCGATGCGCTCACCGTGGTGAACGCGATCTCCGGGACCGGCGTGGTCAATCAGATCGGCGCCGGCACCACCAGCCTCGCCGGCGCCAATACTTATTCGGGCGGCACGACGATCTCGGCCGGCACCTTGCAGATCGGCGACGGCGGCACGGCCGGCACCCTGGGAAGCGGCGCCGTGGTCAACAACGCAGCCCTCGCCTTCAACCGGTCTGACACACTCACGGTCTCCAGCGACATCTCCGGCACGGGCACGGTGACCAACCTCGGGACCGGCCTGACGGCGCTGACAGGTACCAACAGCTACAGCGGGGCCACGATGATCTCATCGGGCACCCTGCAAGTCGGTGCGGGCGGAACGGCGGGCACCCTGGGCACTGGCGGCGTGACCAACAATGCTGCCCTCGCCTTCAACCGCTCAGATGCGATCACCGTGGCGAACACGATCTCGGGCACAGGTACCCTCGCCCAGGCAGGCACCGGCACGACCAGCCTCACCGGCGCCAACAGCTACTCAGGCACGACCACTATCTCCGGCGGCATCCTGCAGGTCGGCGCGGGCGGAACGGCCGGCACGCTAGGCAGCGGCGCCGTCACCAACAACGCCACCCTGGCCTTCAACCGCTCGGATGCCATCACAGTCGCCAACGCCATCTCGGGCACCGGTGCCCTCACCCAGCTCGGCGCCGACACAACCAGCCTCACCGGCGCCAACAGCTATTCCGGCACGACCACGATCTCCGGCGGCACCCTCCAGGTCGGCGACGGCGGCACCAGCGGCACCTTGGGGACCGCGGCGGTCGCCAACAACGCCACCCTGGCCTTCAATCGCTCCGATGCCATCACAATCGCCAACGCCATCTCGGGCACCGGCACCCTCACCCAGCTCGGCGCCGGCACCACCAGTCTGACCGGGACCAACACCTACTCGGGCACAACGACGATCTCGGCCGGCACCCTGCAGGTCGGCGACGGCGGCACGGTGGCGCCAACAGCTACACCGGCACCACGACGATCTCGTCGGGCACCCTGCAGGTCGGCAATGGCGGTACCACCGGCACCTTGGGCACCGCCGGTGTCACCAACAACGCCACCCTGGCCTTCAACCGCTCGGATGCCATCACGGTCGCCAACGCCATCTCCGGCACCGGCACCGTCGCCCAGGCCGGTGCCGGCACGACCAGCCTGACCGGGACCAACACCTACTCGGGTTCCACCGCCATCTCGGCCGGCACCCTGCAGGTCGGAGCCGGCGGCACCACCGGTACGTTGGGCAGCGGCGGCGTCACCAACAACGCCATCCTGGCGTTCAACCGGTCCGACGCCCTCACCGTGGCGAACGCGATCTCGGGCACGGGCGGCGTGAACCAGTTCGGCGGCGGTACGACCCGCCTCACGGGCGCCAACAGCTACACCGGCACCACGACGATCTCGGCCGGCACCCTGCAGGTCGGCGCCGGCGGTACCACCGGCACCCTGGGCAGCGGCGCCGTGGTCAACAACGCGGCCCTTCAGTTCAACCGGTCCGATGCCTTCACGATCTCGAACGACATCTCCGGCGCCGGTTCCCTCACTCAGCTCGGCGCTGGCACCACCAGCCTGACCGGGGCCAACACCTACTCGGGCACAACGACGATCTCGGCCGGCACCTTGAGCGTGGGCGCGGGCGGCACTGTCGGCACTTTGGGCGCGGGCGCCGTGGTGAACAACGCCGCCCTTCAATTCAACCGCGCGGATGCCTTGACGATCTCGAATGACATCTCCGGGACCGGCTCAGTGAGCCAGGTCGGCGCCGGCACGACGACACTCACCGGGACCAATTCCTATAGCGGTACGACGACGGTCTCCGCGGGGACCTTGCGACTCGGCAGTTCGACTGCGCTTTCCGGCGCCACGACGGTGACCCTGAGTGGTGGCACCTTCGACCTCAACGGCTTTGGCGGAACGGTCACCAATCTCTCGGGAAGCGCCAACGTCGATCTGGGCAGCGGCGCCCTCACGATCAACCAGTCCACCGCCGGCATCTACACAGGCCAGATCTCGGGTACCGGCACGTTGGTCAAAACCGGGGGGGCCACGCTCACTTTTGCAGGCATGAACACCTACAGCGGCCCGACCACGATCTCGGCCGGCACCCTGCAGATCGGCAGCGGCGGCACGGCCGGCACCCTGGGCAGCGGCGCCGTCACCAACAACGCCACCCTGGCCTTCAACCGATCTGACGCGATCACGGTGGCCAACAATATCTCCGGCACCGGCACCCTCACTCAGCTCGGCGCCGGCACGACCAGCCTGGCCGGCGCCAACAGCTACTCGGGCACGACGACCATCTCGGCCGGCACCCTGCAGGTCGGCATCGGTGGTCTCTCGGGTTCACTGGGTTCAGGGGCGGTGGTCAACAACGCCATCCTGGCCTTCGACCGCTCCGACGCCTTCACCGTGGCGAACAACATCTCCGGCACCGGTGTGGTGAATCAGGTCGGTAGCGGCACGACCAGCCTGGCCGGCGCCAACAGCTATTCCGGCACGACCACGATCTCCGGCGGCACCCTGCAGGTCGGCGACGGCGGCACTTCAGGCACCCTGGGCACCGCCGGTGTCACCAACAATGCCACCCTGGCCTTCGACCGCTCCGATGCCATCACGGTCGCCAACGCTATCTCGGGCACCGGCGCCCTCACCCAGCTCGGCAGCGGCACGACCAGCCTCGTCGGCGCCAACAGCTACTCGGGCACGACCACGATCTCGGCCGGCACCCTGCAGGTCGGCGCCGGTGGCGCGTCAGGCACCCTGGGGACGGGCGCCCTCACCAACAACGCCGCCCTGGCCTTCAACCGATCCGACGCGTTGACCGTGGCCAACCTGATCTCGGGCACGGGTGGCGTCAGCCAGATCGGTGCGGGGACGACCAGCCTGGCCGGCGCCAATACCTACTCGGGGACCACCACCATCTTGGCGGGCACGCTCAGCGTCGGCGCGGGGTGGGGCCACCGGCGCGCTCGGCACCGGGGCCACCACGAACGACGCCATCCTTCAGTTCAACCGCACCGGCGTGCTCATGGTCGCCAGCGCGATCTCGGGCGCCGGCACGGTCAACCAGACCGGCCCTGGCACGACCATTCTGACCGGCGCCAACAGCTACACCGGCACCACCACGATCTCGGCCGGCGTGCTACGCGTCGGCGCCGGCGGTGCGGCCGGCACGCTCGGGACCGGTGGCGTCACCAACAATGCCGCCCTGCAGTTCAACCGATCCGACGCCATGACAGTGGCGAACGACATCTCCGGCACCGGCACGCTCACCCAATCGGGCGCCGGCACCACCAGCCTGACCGGGGCCAACAGCTACAGCGGCTCGACCACCATCTCGGCCGGCATCCTGAGCATCGGGGCCGGCGGCACGGGCGGCACCCTCGGAACCGGCAACGTGACCAACAATGCCACCCTGCAGATCAACCGGGCCGACGCGGTTACCATCGCCAATGTCGTTTCCGGCACCGGCGCGCTTGCCCAGGCCGGCCCTGGCACGACGGCGCTGACCGGCGCCAACACCTATTCCGGTACGACCACGATCTCGGTCGGCACGCTGCAGGTTGGTGCCGGCGGCACCGCGGGCACGTTGGGGACCGGCGGCGTGGCCAACGACGGCACCCTGACCTTCAATCGCTCCGACGCGCTTACGGTGTCAAACGACATCTCCGGCAACGGTGCGCTGACCCAGGCGGGGATCGGTTCGACCAGCCTGACAGGCACGAACACCTATTCGGGCACGACAACGATCGCTGCCGGGACGCTGAACATCGGCACCGGCGGCACCGCCGGCAGCCTAGGCAGCGGCGCCGTCATCAACAGCGCCGCGCTACAGTTCAGCCGCTCCGATGCCCTGGCTGTGGCGAACGACATTTCCGGCAGCGGCACCGTCGTTCAATCGGGTGCCGGCACGACGACGCTGACTGGCACCAACAGCTACGCCGGCACGACCACGATCTCGGCCGGCACGCTGCGGGTCGGCAGCGGTGGCACGACCGGCAGCCTTGGGGTCGGCGCCGTCATCAACAACGCCGCCTTGACGCTCAACCGGTCCGATGCCTCGACGGTTTCCAACGACATCTCCGGCACCGGCACGCTGAGCAAGCTCGGGGCGGGCCTCACGACCTTGACCGGCGCCAACAGCTACAGCGGCGCAACGACGATCTCGGGCGGGATCCTGCGCGTGGGCGATGGCGGCACGGCTGGCACGCTCGGCACCGGCGCTGTCGCCAACAACACGGCCATGGGCTTCAACCGGTCCGACACCGTGACGGTGGCCAACGTCATCTCCGGCACGGGCGCGGTGAGCCAGATCGGCACCGGAACGATAATCCTGACCGGGGCCAACAGCTATTCGGGCACGACCACGATCTCGGCCGGCACCCTGCAGGTCGGCGCCGGCGGCACTTCAGGCTCGCTCGGCACCGGCGCCGTGGCCAACAATGCCACCCTGGCGTTTAACCGCTCCGATGCGATCACGGTCGCAACGGCGATTTCGGGCAGCGGTGCGCTGGCCCAGTATGGTGTCGGCACGACCACGCTCACGGGTGCCAACACCTTTTTAGGCACGACCACGATCTCGGCCGGAACGCTGAATATCGGCGCCGGCGGCACGGCAGGCACGCTGGGCACCGGGGCCGTCGTCAACAACGCGATCCTTCAGTTCAATCGCTCGGATGCGCTGGTGGTGGCCGGCGCGATCTCCGGAACCGGGGCGGTCAACCAGGTCGGCGCCGGCACAACCGTTCTGATGGGCACCAACAGCTACAGCGGCCCCACGACGATCGCGTCGGGTACCCTGCAGGTCGGCAATGGCGGCGCCACCGGCCAGCTGGGCCCCGGCAGCGTCCTCAACAATGCCGACCTGGCCTTCAACCGCTCCGACGCCCTCACGGTGGCGAGCGCCATCTCCGGAACCGGCGCCCTCAGCCAGAACGGCAGCGGCACCACGGCATTGACGGGCGCCAACACCTACACCGGCGGCACCACGGTCCTGGCCGGCACGCTTCAGATCGGCGGCGGCGGCATGACGGGGTCGATCCTGGGCGACGTCACCAACAACGGCATCCTCGGCTTCAACCGCGCCGATACGGTGACCTTCGGCAATGTCGTTTCAGGCACTGGGTCCCTGGCCCAGAGCGGCACTGGCACGACCATCCTGACGGCCACCAACAGCTATGGCGGCGAAACGAGCATCGCGAGCGGAACCCTGCAGATTGGCAACGGCGGTGCGACCGGTACATTGGGCTCCGGCAGCGTCACCACCAACGGCACGTTCGCCGTCAATCGGTCCGACAACATTACCGTTGCGAACACCATTTCCGGGGCCGGCGGCCTCAGCAAGCTCGGCACCAATACCCTGACACTGACCGGGGCGAACACCTACAGCGGCGCCACCACCATTGCCGGCGGCACCCTCGAGATCGGCAACGGCGGCACGACGGGTGCGCTGGGCACCGGTGCCACGGCCAACAGCGGTATCCTTCGCTTCAACCGCGCCGATACAGTGACTGTCGCGAGCGGCATTTCAGGGACGGGGTCGGTTGTGCAGGCCGGCACCGGCACCACGATCCTCACCGGCAACAACACCTATACCGGCACGACCACGATCCTGGCGGGGAACCTGCAAATCGGCAACGGCAACACCGGCGGGTCGGTCACCGGCAATATCACGAACAACACCGTTCTCACCTTCGATGTCCCGGTTTCGACGACCTACAGCGGCACGATCTCGGGATCGGGTTCGGTCACCCAAAGCGGTGGCGGCACCACGATTCTCGCCGGCACCAACACCTATACCGGACCGACGACAGTCTCGAACGGCCGCCTTGCCGTCAACGGCAGCATCACCAGCAATGTGACGGTGGACACGGCCGGCAATCTCGGCGGCAGTGGTCTCATCGCCGGGAGCGTCGCCAACAGCGGTATCGTGGCCCCGGGCAACTCAATCGGCACCCTGACCATCAATGGTTTGTTCACCCAGGCCGCCGGCAGCACCTATCAGGTCGAGGTCAATGCCGCGGGCCAGAGCGACAGAATCAATGTCACGGGCGCGCCGGGCACGGCGACGATCAACGGCGGCACGGTGCAGGTGCTCGCAGCCGCCGGCACCTATGCGCGCAACACGACCTACACCATTCTCAGTGCAACCGGCGGCGTGACCGGCGCCTATTCCAATGTCACCAGCAACCTTGCCTTCCTGACGCCGTCGCTCACCTACGACCCCAACAATGTTTTCCTCACGTTGTTCCTGAGCAGCAGCGCCTTCGCCGCCGGCGCGCAGACCGCCAACCAGCGTGCAGTCGGTACCGTCCTGGATCAGATCAACCCGACCGCCACCGGCGATCTCAATACCGTGCTCAATGCCCTGGCCGGCCTCAGCACGGCCCAGGGGCCTGCCGCGCTCGATGCCATCAGCGGCCAGAACTACTCGGGCTTCGGCACCGCCAACATCGGCAGCGGCCTCTTGTTCATGAATGCCGTCGGCCAGCAGATGGCTGCAGCGCGCGGCGGCTCCGGCGGCAACCGCGTGGCGTTGGCCCAGGCCTGCGACGTCGCCTGCGACGGCGAACAGCCGGGCCCGTGGAGCCTGTGGGGCAGCGTGCTCGGCGGCGCCGGCAGCGTCGCCGGTAACGGCAATACCTCGACCCTCACCTACAACGCCGGCGGCGCGGCGACCGGCGTCGACTATCGTATTGATCCCACCTTCCTGGTCGGTCTCGGCGTCGGTTACGCCAGCGGCAACCAGTGGCTGGATGGCTTCTCCGGTCGCGGCACCACCAACAGCTACCAGGCCAGCGTCTATGCCTCTTTCACCCAGGCCGCCTTGTACCTCGATGCCCTGGCGGGCTACGGATACAACGACAACCAGATGACGCGCCAGATCGTCATTTCCGGCCTGCAGCCACGCACGGCGAAGGGGCAGGCCGGCGCCGACCAGTTCCTTGCCCAGGTCGAGGCCGGCTACGGGCTGGGGATCTACGCGCCGGCGGCGGCAACGCTCGCACCGTTCGCGCGCTTCCAGACCTCGACGGTGACCCAGGCCGCCTTCACCGAGACCGGCGCCCAATCGCTCAACCTCAAGGTCGCACAACAGACGACCAAGTCGATGCGCAGCACCCTCGGCCTCGAACTCGCCGGCGCCATAGATGCCAGTTGGCGCGACAGGTTGGCCGTGCAGTTCCGCCTGGGCTGGGTTCATGAATATGCCGACACCTCACGGCCCGTCCTGGCCGCCTTCGCCGGGGCGCCCAGCACGGCCCTTACCGTGTTCGGCGCCGCGCCGCCGCGCGACAGCGCCGTCATCGGCTTTGCCGCCAACACGGCCATTGCCGGGGGGACATCGCTCTACCTGCGCTACGATGGCGAGCTCGGCACCGGGTCCGACAGCCACTCGCTATCGGCCGGCCTGCGCCTGAGGTGGTGACCGCCACCCCGGCCCTGAGCTGGGTGCGGATCCGGGCGCAGACTTGGCTTCCGTCCCGTCCCGGAACAAATGTCGGACCGCCGCGCGAGGGGCTATCGCCCAGGCGATCGCTGGCACAGCGGCACAAAGCCAAGGCGCACTCCGGGGTGCCAGACGACGTCGTTGCAACTCAGGGCTTCTAGCCGGCGAAGGTACCGCCCGCCTTGTAGGCGGTGCCGGTGATCGCAAAACTGCCAATCTGACCCTTGGCCGGCACGCCTGGTGCATTCACGAAGGCACCGTTCAGCGTCAGGTTGCGGCCGGCCGGCCCGGTTGTCGATGGCAGGGGCGTCGGTGTCGAGAACTTTGGACCACCGCCATTGCGAGCAGTGTTGGCCGTGATGTTGCTGCCGAAGGTTGCACCATCGAAGTTGATGAAGGCCTTGCCTGTCTGCGAGCCGAAGCTCCAGTTATTGGTATAGCTGCCGGCTGCCGCATAGGTGCTGGTACCGTTCTGCACGGTGCCGACCATGTTGCCCGTATAGGTCGCATTGGCGTTCATCATGTTGAGCGCACTGAGATCGGCCGCGCTGGTGAGCTTTCCGGCGACGTAGGCGGCGAGAATGGAATCCGTGCCGTTCGGATTGTAAGGACTGCTGGGACCATAGCTCACCTGGCCAAGCCAAACGCCCCAGGTCAGGAACTCGCAGGTGCACGGAGTAAAGCCCTGGCTGACGACGAAGTCGGCGACTGAGAATCCGGCGGCTGCCAACACGCCATTGCTGACCAGGACCGTGGTGGGCATGACGTCGGAACCCGTGGACGCCGTGCAATAGACCTTGACCCTTGCCGCATTGCTGCCGGGTCGATCGGTCATCGCATAGGTGTTGTCGTCGACAAAGACGCTGGTCGTCGGGGTGCCCCCCAAGCGGAACCTCGCGGACGTCGAGTAGCCATCCCATTGCACC
>JACPVT010000164.1 GCA_016191685.1 Rhodospirillales bacterium
GCTGGAGCAGCCCTGGAACGCCAACGCATTCGAAGATCGCCGCACGCTTGTCGGCCGCCAGCCTGGCGTAGGGCGATTCGCTCGCCGGATCGACCACGATATCGGCGCCCATCTTGACCGCGAGCTCGCGCCGCTTGGGTGAGAAGTCCGCCGCCACGATCGGCCTCGCGCCCTTGAGGCGGAGTGCGGCAATGACGGCGAGACCGACCGGGCCGCAGCCCACGACCAACGGCGCTTCGTCACCCGTAAGCGCAGCCTTTTCGACTGCGTGCACGCCGACGGCCAGCGGCTCGGTGAGCGCCGCGTGCTCGGTCGGGAGCCCATTCGGCACTTCCAGCATCAGCGGCGCCGAGAGCAGCATCTGCTCGGCATAGCCGCCGACGTAGGTGTTGGAATAGCCCATGCCCTTGGGACCATCGGCCTCGATCATCAGCGGCATGGCGCAGACGCGGGTACCCGGCTTCATGGCGCGTTCCGTCTTCGGGCCGTAGTCGAGCACCTCACAGCAGAACTCGTGGCCGAACACGATGTCGCGCGCCAAATCCATCGGAACCCGACCGGGCGTGCGCCTGGCGACGGCGACCATGCGATGGGCATGCTTGGCCGCATGCAGGTCCGAGCCGCAGATGCCGCAGGCCAGGGTCTTCACCAGGACCTGGCCGACACCCGGCGCCGGGGCCGGCAGCGTGTCGACGACGATGTCGCCGCCGCGGAAGATTGCCGCTCTCATGCGATGAAACCCTTGATCGTCTGCACGAAATCGTCGAGCCGGTCGTGGTGCACCCAGTGGCCGGCATCGTCGAATTCGACCACCTTGGCGTTCTTGAAATGGGCGATGCGGCCGTCCTTCTCCGGGTTCGAGGCCCAGCTCTCCTTGCCGTAGACCAGCAGGGTCGGGCAGGCGATCTCGGCCCACAGCGATTCGATGGCGCTGTAGCTCATATCGTAGGGCGGCCAGGCGCGGACGTAGTTGTCGAACTTCCAGCTATAGGTGCCGTCCTCGTTCTGGTTGACGCCCTGCTGGGTGAGATGGCGCGCCTGCTCGGCCGAGAGATGCTTGTTCTCCTCCTGCATGCGCTTGAAGGCGTCCTCGATCGTCGGGTATTTGCGCGGCGCGCGGGCCGAGAGCTTGCGCTGCTCCTCGACCCACTCGCGCATGCGTTCGGCCATCGGCTTCCTGCGCTCGGCGATGACCTTGGGCGACGGGCCGAGGCCCTCGATCGCGACCAGCTTGCGCACCTTGTCGGGATAGACACCGGCGTAGCGCAGGCAGATGTTGCCGCCCAGCGAATGGGCCACGATCGTCACCGGCGCCAATGCCTGCTGGTGCACCAGTTGCGCAAGATCATAGATGTAGGACGCCATCGAATAGTTGCCGTCGGGCGACCACTGGCTGTCGCCATGGCCGCGCAGGTCGGGGCAGATGATGTGCCAGTCCTTGCGCAACGCCTGGGCGACCCAGTCCCAATTCCGACAGTGGTCGCGGCCGCCATGGACCAGCAACAGCGGCGGCGCCTCGGGGTTGCCCCAGTCGACATAGTGAAGACGCAAACGCTGGGAAAAGAAGACCCGCGAGGTGGGGCCGGGCATATCGTGCAGGAGGTTCATGCGCGGCACCATAATTTGGCACCATCCACCGCGCTACTGGCTAATCCTGCGATCAGGTCGCCCAGAAATATCCAAGCAACGACAGCAGTCCCGCGGCGCAGCCTGCGACGGCCGCCCCGCTCATCTTCCAGCCCCACGTGCGCCAAGGCTGCGCCGCGAGGACCAGGTAAGGCAGGGCCATCGCCGTATACCTGCTGGAGTAGTAGTTCGCGATCAATGCCGGCGACAGGGCGAGACACAGCAGGCCCGCGTTGATCGTCACCTGCTTCAGGTCGCGACGACCGTGCCAGGTGATCCGGAGGATCCAGCCGAGAAACATGACGGCACAGAAAACCAGCACCGAGCCGAACAGGACTGCGCAGGCGGCCATGCCGAAGTCCGACAGGAAGTCGTCCATGAACGACTCGATGGGGCAGAGGACGACAATGCCGAGCAAAGCATTGACGATGGCGATCATGACGGCCGCCGCGACGAGAGACTTCCAGGAAAGCCATTTCGCGCGTGGCACCAGCAGGAAAAAACAAAACCCGGTATAGCCAAGCGACGTCAGCCCATGGCGAAGCGAGAGTCCTTCGTCGGCCTCCTCGTTCGGCGGCGTAAAGCCCTCCCAGGCGATGACAAGCGGGGCCGTAAACGCAACGATGATCGCCACGAAGACCAATGCTGGCAGCCGCAATCTGCGGTCCATCAGCGCCAGCAGCAAGGGCACGCCAGATAGCACCAGCGCGGTTTGCCGACCCCACACCGCGATGCCGAGGAAGATGCCGCCGGCGACAAACCAGCCCAGCACCTGGGATTCCCGCTCAAGGGCTTCCGCGCCCCTCAGCAACGCGTAGAGGCTCAACGATACGAACACCAAAGCCGGCATGGAGGTGAGCGCCATCCCAGCCAGCACCCATGTCATGGGCACAACCAGAATCGTGCAGCCCGCCAACAGATAGTCGGGCCGATCCTGACGCTTGAGCCAGCCCGCAAGAATGCCGGCAACAACAGCCAGTAGAGCAACGTTCACCAGCCGCATCTTGACCGGACTCAGATTCGTCAACGGCTCGAGAGCCCGATGCACAAAAGCGTACAGCGGCCCTGCCCCGCCGGTGAGCGCTTCCAGGAATTCTTCCGTCAGCCCATAGCGTCGAAGCAGGAACACGTAGTTCACGTAGTCCGGCTCGTCGTAGACAAAACTCGGAGGAGAGGTCGCAACAGTCGCAACCAGAACCAGAGCTGCCAGCAGCAGCACCGCAGCTGCGGCGCCGACGGCTGCCGTCGAAGCGTCATAGGAACGTTGGGTTGCAAATCGTTGCATAAGAACTGCAATAGATGCACATACCAAGGGGCGAGGCAATTCGCTCAATCACGGGATGGCGGATTTGTCCGGCTCCGCATCGACTTGACGATTTTCAGAAGGCACAGTTTGCCCATGATGAGTCCCGAGCAGAACGAGCTGATCACCCGCACCGGTCCGGGAACAAAGTGCGGCGCCCTGATGCGGCACTACTGGCATCCGGTGGCGCTGGCCGACGAGTTGCCGGCCATGCGGCCGGCCAAGGCGGTGCGCGTGCTGGGCCAGGATTTCGTGCTGTTCCGCGACGAGCGCGGTCGTCATGGCCTGCTCGACAGGGACTGCCCGCACCGCGGCGCCGACCTTGCCTTCGGCCGCCTCGAGGATGGCGGCCTGCGCTGCCTGTTCCACGGCTGGCTGTTCGACGTCGACGGCAAGTGCCTGGAAACCCCGGCCGAGCCGGAAGGCTCCGTGCTCTGCCAGCGCGTGCGCCAGAAGAGCTATCCCGTCGTAGTCAAGAACGGGATCATCTTCGCCTATCTGGGTGACGGCGAGGCGCCGGCCTTCCCCGACTTCGACTGCTTCCTGGCGCCGGGCACGCACGCCTTCGCCTTCAAGGGGCTGATCGACTGCAACTGGCTGCAGGCGCTCGAGGTCGGCATCGATCCGGCGCACGCCTCCTACCTGCACCGCTTCTACGAGGACGAGGATCCCTCAGGCGACGGCTACGGCAAGCAGTTCCGCGCCTCCTCCTCCGACTCCAACATCCCGATGACGCGGATGATGCGCGAGTTCACGCGGCCGACGATCGACGTCGAGGGCACCCCGAGATGACGATCACCCAGTGGCACGTGCCGATCGACGACACGAGCTGCTACTGGTACGCGATCTTCACCAGCTTCGGCGAACCCGTGGACCACGCGCAGATGCGCGAGCAGCGGCTGAAGCTCTACGAGCTGCCCGACTACCGGCCGCGCCTAGGCCGACATAACGCCTACGGCTACAGCGTCGCCGAGCAGCAAAGCCAGACATTCACCGGCATGGGCTTCGACATCAACGTCCACGATCAGTGGGCGATCGAGAGCCAGGGTCGCATCCAGGACCGCACGCGCGAACATCTCGGCACGACCGACAAGGCGATCGTGGCCTACCGCCGCATGCTTCTTTCCGCGATCGGACAGGTCGCCAACGGCGAGAAGCCGCCGATGTGGCTCGACCCGGCGCGCGCCGCCCTGATCCGCGGCCCGATCGCCATCGACGGCATGGGCCCGACCAGGGGCTGGGAGTCCTATTGGAAGGACGTCGATGCGCGGCGCCGCAGTGGCTCGAGCTGGGCGGCCAACACCGTCCCGCCCCTCGTGGCCTGACGTGCTGCATGCATCTCGCTGAAAAAGCCGGTCTGTGGACGGCCGAGCGTCAGGCCGCCGCGCGCGAGGCCGAGCGCCGCATCCAGGCGGGCGAGCTCACGGTCGTTCGCCTCTCCTTCGCCGACCAGCACGGCATCTTGCGCGGCAAGACTTTGGTGGCCGGCGAGATTGCCGCGGCGATGAAGAACGGCCTCGGCTTCACCACCACCTTGCTGCTGAAGGACACCTCGCACCGCACGGTGTTCCCGGTGTGGACGCCGGGCGGCGGCTTCGGGATGAAGGAACTCGAAGGCGCGGCCGACGTGATGATGCTGCCTGACCCCAGCACCTTCCGTGTCCTGCCCTGGGCGCCGCACACCGGCTGGATGCTGTGCGACATTCTTTATGCCGACGGCCGGCCGATGCCGCTCAGCACGCGCCATGTCCTGCGCCAGACCCTCGCCGCCCTGGCCGACCAGGGTTACGAGCTGGTGACCGGCCTGGAAGTCGAATTCCACCTCTTCAAGCTCGAAAGGACCCATCTCGCGACCGACGATGCCGGCCCATCGGGCGAGCCGCCCGAGGTCTCGCTGCTCAACCAGGGCTATCAGTATCTGACGGAGCTACGCCACGACGAGATGGACCCGATCCTGGAGATCCTGCGCAGCAACATCGCCGATCTCGTGCTGCCGCTGCGTTCCATCGAAGTCGAGTTCGGCCCGAGCCAGGTCGAATTTACCTTCCGGACCGCGACGGGCCTCGAATCGGCCGACACGATGATGCTCTTCCGCAGCGCCGTGAAGCAGGTCGCCCAGCGCCACGGCCATCACGCCACCTTCATGTGCCGGCCCAAGCTGCCGAACGTCATGTCGAGCGGCTGGCACCTGCATCAGTCGCTAAAAGACCGGAAAACCCATGCCAACGCCTTCATGGACGCGACCGAACCGCTATCCGCAACCGGCAGGCACTACATGGCGGGGCTGCTGGAACATGCGCGCGGCGCGGCAGCCTTCAGCACGCCGACGCTGAACGGCTACAAGCGCTACCGCCCCTTTTCGCTCGCCCCCGACCGTGCTGTCTGGGGCCGCGACAATCGCGGCGTCATGGTTCGCGTGCTGGGCGGGCCAGGAGATCCGGCAACGCATCTCGAGAACCGCGTCGGCGAGCCCGCCGCCAATCCCTACCTTTATATGGCGAGCCAGGTGGTGAGCGGTCTCGACGGGCTCAGGCGCAAACTCGATCCCGGCCCGTCGGCCGACACGCCCTACGAGACCAAGGCGCCGGCGCTGCCGCGCAGCCTGGGCCAGGCACTGGAAGCGCTCCACTCCGACCGCGCCTTGCGCGACGGCTTCGGCGATTTCTTCGTCGACTACTATCTCAAGCTGAAACAGGCCGAGATCGACCGCTTCAACTCGGAGGTCAGCGACTGGGAGCAGCGCGAGTATTTCTCGCTTTTCTGAGGAGGGAGCCGGCCATGAGCCTCGAATTCCTGATCACGTCTTTCATCGTCGTCGCCTCGCCCGGCACCGGCGTTCTCTACACGCTGGCGGCAGGCCTCTCGCGCGGTTCCCGTGCCAGCGTCGTGGCGGCGTTCGGCTGCACGCTTGGCATCGTGCCGCACATGGCGGCAGCGATCCTGGGGCTGGCGGCGTTGCTGCATACCAGCGCACTCGCCTTCGAGACCTTCAAGTACCTGGGCGTCGCCTACCTTCTCTACATGGCCTGGAACACGCTTCGCGAGCGCGGCGCCCTCAGCATCGACCAGGCGAGCAGCGCCCGGACCGCGATGCAGGTGACGGTCGAAGCCGTCCTGATCAATATCCTTAATCCCAAGCTGTCGATCTTCTTCCTGGCGTTCCTGCCGCAGTTCGTGAGTACGGACGAGGCGCAGCCGCTGCCGCACATGCTGGCGCTGAGCGGCGTCTTCATGCTGATGACGTTCGTGGTCTTCGCGGCCTACGGCCTGTTCGCCGCCTCGGTGCGCGACCACGTGATCTCGCGGCCCAGGGTCTTGACCTGGATGCGCCGTACTTTCGCCGGCGCCTTTGCGCTGCTGGGCGCCAAGCTCGCCTTCACCGAGCGTTGAGGGAGGGGCTAGCCGCCCGACAGCATCTTGCTCCAGCGCTTCTGCATGTCGGCGGGGCTCACCTGCTCCTTGGGCGCCGCGAGCGACCAGCGGTAGCCGAAGGGGCAGGCCACCATGCCCATGCGATCGCCGTAGAATTCGTCCTGAACCGGCCGCACCACAGTGGCGCCGGCCTTGACCGCCCGCTCAACGGCCGCGTCGGCATCCGGCACCTCGATCCGGAAGGCGACGGGCGAGCCGCCAACGGACGCCGGACTCTTGGCGCCGAAGTCGGGATATTCGTCGTTCAACATCAGCAAGCTGTCGCCGATCTTGATCTCGGCATGGCCGACCTTGCCCGATGGCTCGGACAGCCGGAACTGTTCCACGGCCCCAAACGCCTTGGCGTAGAACGCGATCGCAGCCTTGGCGTCGTGCACCGTGGCGTGGGCCCGCAAGGTCTGCTGTGGGGCCTTCTGCTTTGCTGCCATGGCATCACCTGTGTTATATTACGTTACGTACCGTAACATAATTAGATGGCCCGTCAATCCCAAGCTCCTGCACCGGCGCGTGGCCGTCCCCGCGATCCCCGTACCCGTGCCGCCATCCTGGCGGCTGCCCGAGCGCTGCTCGAGCGCGGCGGCCTCACCGCAGTCACCATCGAGGCGATCGCGCTGAAAGCCGGCGTCAGTCGCCCCACGATCTACCGCTACTGGTCCAACGCGACAGCCGTGGCGATGGCGGCCTTTCTTGACGCGTCGGGTGCCCCCGACGCCGCCCGAACCGGCCGGACTCCACTTGCCGCTCTGCGCGCCCAGCTTCACTCGGTGGCCGACGCCTTCGCCGCCCCGACCGGCCGCAGCGTCGCCGCCATGGTCGCCGCAGCGCAGTCGGAGACCGAGCTCGCCAAGGCGTTTCGCAACGAGTTCATCGCCCGCAACCGCGACGCCACACGCCTGCTCCTGGAGCGCTGCATCGAGGATGGGTTGGTCGTGCCGCCGGCCGACCTCGAGCTCGCTCTCGACCTGATCTTCGGTCCGCTGTTCTACCGCCTGCTGATGGGCCACGCGCCGATCACGCGTGCCTTCGTCGATCGCCTGCTCGATGCGGTCATCCCCGCGTCCGGCTGAACGCGGCCTCGGTCTCGGCCACCAGCTTCGCCACCACTGCACCGGCCGGCATCTCGCGCGCCAGTGACGGCGCCTGTCCGCTCCATAGCGGGGTGAAGTCGGTCGAGCCCTTGGCTTCGGCCGGACCACGCAACGGCTGAGTGGCCTCGGCCGCCAGGGGAAAGGCCGGCGCATCGGAGCTCATCGGCCCGACCTCGCGCACGATGCGGTTCACGATGCCGCGCGCCGGACGCCCGGTGAAGACGTTGGTGAGCGTCGTGCTGTTGTCATTGGCCTGTTTCAGCGCCGCGCGATGAAGCGCGGTCGTCCTGGCCTCCGGCGTCAGCATGAAGGCCGTGCCGATCTGCGCGCCGGCCGCGCCCAGCGCCAGCGCCGCCGCAATGCCGCGGCCGTCGCCGATGCCGCCGGCGGCGATCACCGGCACCTTCACGGCATCGACGACCTGCGGTACCAGCGCCATCGTGCCGGCCTGGCGCGAAATGTCGTCAACCAGGAACATGCCGCGATGGCCGCCCGCTTCGGCGCCCTGGGCGATCACCGCATCGACGCCCTCACCTTCCAGCCAGCGCGCCTCCTCGGCCGTCGTGGCCGAGCTGATGACGAGGATCCTGGCGGCCTTCAGTCGCTTCACCAGCGCACGATCGGGCAGGCCGAAATGGAAGCTCGCGACTTTCGGGGCGAATTCCAGCACGAGATCGCACAATGCAGCATCGAACGCGGTGCGGGATGGGCCTTTGGCGTCAGGCGCGACACCGAGCTCGCCATAGTACTTGGCAAGTCTTTCCCGCCAGCGCACATCACGTGCGGCATCGATAGCAGGCGCCTGGTGGACGAAGAAATTGACGTTGAACGGCCGGCCAGTGCCCTGCTTCACCATCTGGAATTCCTGGCGAAGGCCTTCCGGCGTTAGCATTGCGCCGGCAATGGCGCCGAGCGCGCCCGCCTCGGAAGCGGCGATCGCCATCTGCGGCGAGGTAAAGCCTTGTCTCGTGTATCCGGGCAGCGCTCAAAGAC
>JACPVT010000165.1 GCA_016191685.1 Rhodospirillales bacterium
GGGCTATGTTGCGCCGACACCACCGTGGGCGACGCCGTTTCTGACTTACGTCGAATATCGCAACAGCAGCGATGCGCGTCTGTTGCGCGCCGGGTATGCCTTGCAGCTGCCGATGGCGGCGCTGGTGAACAGCGCGATGTACGACTACGCGCCGCCACTCGTGGCGGCGTGCCGTGAACGCGGCGACGAGATCGTCGGCCACGGCCGCACCAACGCCGAGCGGCAGGGTGTTCTCGAGGAGGCTGCGGAACGGGCGCTGATTGCTGAAGCGACGATGCGCTTGGCCAAGGAGGAGGGACGCCCGCCGCAGGGTTGGTTAGGCCCATGGATTTCGCAAAGCCGCCACACGCCGGACCTGCTGGCCGAGGCCGGTTACGACTATTTGCTCGACTGGTGCATGGACGACCAGCCGATCTGGTTCCGCTGCCGCGATGGCCGGCGGATCCTGGCGGTGCCCTATCCGCAGGAGGCGAACGACATTCCCTCGGTGGTCGGGCGCAAGGACGGCGCGGCGCAGTTCGCCGACATCGTCATCGACCAGTTCGATGAGATGCTGGAGCTGTCGAAAGCGCGACCGTTGGTGATGGGCGTCGCGTTGCATCCCTACATCGTCGGCCAGCCGCATCGTCTCAGGCATCTCAAGCGCGCCTTGCGTCACATCGCTGCGCATCGCGATGCGATATGGCTGACGACGCCGGGCGCCATCGCCCGGCATTGCGCCGGTCTGCCGGCACGAATTGTGCCCTAGATACGTTGCCGATGGTCGCCTGCGCTGGACAAGCGTGAGCGCCGGTCAGCATACTCGACGCGGGGAGCCTAGGGAGACGTTCGCATGTTGAAGCGTATTTTCGCGGGCGCGCTGGCGCTGGCTATACCGTTCGCGCCGGTGCAGGCGCAGGAGAAGGTCCTGAAGGCGGTGATGCACGCCGATGTGCGCGTCATCGATCCGATGTGGACGACTCAGACCATCGCCAATATCCACGGTATGCTGGTCTACGACACGCTGTTCGGCAACGACGCGCAGATGAAGCCGCAGCCGCAGATGGTCGGCAAGTACGACATCAGCCCGGACAAGCTCACCTACACATTCACCCTGCGCGACGGGCTAAAGTTCGGCGACGGCTCGCCGGTCACAACCAAGGACGTCATCGCCTCGCTACAGCGATGGGGCAAGAAGGACGGCGTCGGCATTCGCCTGATGTCGTTCGTCGACAAGCTCGAGGCCGTCGACGACAAGACTTTCCGCATGGTGCTCAAGAAGCCCTACGGCATGGTGCTGGAGTCGCTGGGCAAGACCAACTCCTCGGTCGCGGTCATCATGCGCGAAAAAGAGGCGATGACCGACCCGCAGCAGCAGGTCAAGGAATCGATCGGCTCCGGCCCGTTCAATTTCGCCAAGGACCAGTGGGTCCCGGGCAGCAAGGCGGTCTACGTCAAGAACCCGCATTACGTGCCGCGGCCGGGCAACGAGCCGCCGTCGTCCTTTGCCGGCACCAAGTTCGCCGGCGTCGACAGGATCGAGCTGATCTGGATCTCGGATCCGCAGACCGCGATGTCGGCCCTGATCAACGGCGAGATCGACTTCTTCGAGGCGCCCAGCATCGACTTCCTGCCGATCCTGGAGAAGGCCAAGGGCGTCAAGCTGATGAAGACCGGCACGCTCGACAGCACGCACGGCATGATCCGGCTCAACCATCTCCAGCCGCCGTTCGACAATCCGAAGGCGCGGCAGGCGATGTACCATCTGATCAACCAGGAGGACTTCCTGCGCGCCATCGTCGGCAACCCGGCCTACTACCGGGTCTGCCACGGCTTGATCACCTGCGGCTCGCCGCTCGCCAACGATGGCGGCAGCGCCATGTTGAAGGACTACAATCCCAAGAAAGCGCTGCAGCTCCTCAAGGAGGCCGGCTACAAGGGTGAGCCGATCACCGTGCTGCAGGCCACGGACCACGTCACCATCACGCCGGCGACGCAGGTGCTGATCCAGGCCATGCGCGAGGCCGGCATCAACGTCGACGCCCAGGCGATGGACTGGGGCTCGGTGGTGTCGCGGCGCGCCAAGAAGGATCCGCCGGCGCAGGGCGGCTGGAACATCTTCGTCACTACGACCGGCGGCGTCGGCTCGGCCAATCCGGTGCTGCACACCTGGATCGGCGCGGCCTGCGACAAGGGCCTGTTCGGCTGGCCGTGCGACGCCAAGATCGAAGAGCTGCGCAACGCCTTCGCGTTTGCCCAGACCGACGAGGAACGCAAGAAGATCGCGACGGAGCTGCAGACCCGCGCCATCGAGCAGGTGGTCTACATCCCGTTCGGCCAGTGGACTGTGCCGCTCGCCTACCGGGCTGATCGCATCGACGGCATCGTGCCCAACACCGGCCTTGCGGTGCTGTGGAACATCAAGAAGAAATAATCGATGAGTGAATTTGTGTTGGGCGCCGCGCTGATCGCATGACCGCCTACATCGTGCGACGCCTGTTCGCCACCCTGCCGGTGATGGCGGTGGTGGCGGTCTTCGTCTTCTTCCTGATCCGCTTCGCGCCGGGCGATCCTGCGGCGATCATCGCCGGCGAGGACGCCACGGCCGAGGCGATCGCCCAGGTGCGCGCCAAGCTCGGCCTCGACCGGCCGTTCATGGAGCAATTCTTCATCTGGATCCTGCAGATGTTGCAGGGCGATCTCGGTGTATCGATCTTCTCAAACCTGCCGGTGAGCCGGCTGATCGTGCAGCGTGTCGAGCCGACGGTGGCGCTCACGCTCTCGACGCTGTTCGTGGCCGTGGCGCTCGCCATTCCCATCGGTGTCGTGGCGGCGTGGAAGGCGCGCAGGCTCGTCGATCGCCTGGTCATGGGCTTCGCCGTGCTGGGATTTGCCATGCCGGTGTTCGTGCTGGCCTACATCCTGATCTATTTCTTCGCCGTGCAGTGGCAGCTCCTGCCGGTGCAGGGCTACCGGCCGATCGCCGAGGGCTTCTGGCCGTTTGTCGAGAGTCTTATACTGCCGTCGGTGGCGCTGGGCGTCACCTACATGGCTTTGATCGCCCGCATCACTCGGGCCTCGATGCTCGAGGTGCTGGCGCAGGACTACATCCGCACCGCCAACGCCAAGGGCCTGGCCACCGACCGGGTGCTGCTGCTGCATGCGCTCAAGAACGCCGCCGTGCCGATCGTCACCGTGATCGGCATCGGCATAGCGCTCCTGATTTCGGGCGTGGTCATCACCGAAACCGTGTTCAACATTCCGGGTCTCGGTCGGCTCACGGTCGATGCCGTGCTGAAACGCGACTATCCGGTGGTGCAGGGGCTGATCCTGGTCTTTGCCGCCGCCAAGGTGCTGGTGAACCTGATCATCGACATCTCCTACGCCTTCCTCGACCCGCGCATCCGGTACTGACATGGCCGTTATCACCGACGACCTCGCCCTCCCGCCGCGCCGCTTCTCGCTGGCAACCGCCATTCGGCGCAACCCGACCATCACCTTCGGCGCCGTCCTGCTGACGGCGCTGATCGTCGTCGCCATCTTCGCGCCCTACATCGCCTACAGCGACCCGTTCAAGATCGCGCCGGTCAACCGGCTGCGCCCGCCGTCGGAGCGCTGGTGGTTCGGCACCGACCAGTTCGGGCGGGATGTCTTCTCGCGCACGGTCTACGGCGCCCGCGTGTCGCTGTTCGTCGGCCTCACGGTCGCCGCCTTCTCCAGCCTGCTCGGCCTGGCCCTCGGCCTGCTCTGCGGCTACTTCCGCCGGGTCGACGGCATCGTCATGCGGGTCATGGACGGCTTGATGGCGATCCCCTCGATTCTGCTCGCCATTGCGTTGATCACGCTGACGCGGCCCGGCCTTGGCATCGTGATCGTGGCCATCATCATTCCCGAGGTGCCGCGCATCGTTCGCGTGGTCCGCGCGGTCGTACTGTCGATCCGCAGTCAGCCCTACATCGAGAGCGCTATCGCCGGCGGCACGAAGAACGCCAAGCTGCTGATGCGCCACGTCCTGCCCAATGCGTTGGCGCCTCTGATCGTGCAATCGACCTATGTCTGCGCCTCCGCCATGTTGATCGAAGCCGGGCTCTCCTTCCTGGGTGCCGGCGTGCCGCCGGAAGTCCCGAGCTGGGGAAACATTATCGCCCAGGGGCGCACCTTCTTTCAGATCGCGCCCTGGACAATCCTGATTCCCGGCACATTCCTCGCCATCACGGTGCTGGCAGTGAACCTGTTGGGCGACGGCCTGCGCGACCGGCTCGATCCACGCCTGGCGAGGCGGCTATGAGTGTCACTTCGGGCAACATACTCGAAGTCCGGGGTCTTCAGACCCAGTTCAACACGCTGGACGGCGTGGTCCGCGCGGTCGACGGCGTGTCGTTCGACCTGGCGCGTGGCGAGACGCTCGGTATCGTGGGCGAGTCGGGTTGCGGCAAGTCGGTGACGGCGCTCTCCATCCTGCGCCTGATCCCGCCCGAAACCGGCCGCATCGCCGGGGGATCGATCAAGTTCGAGGGCGAGGAGCTGACGACGCTGGGCGAGGAGGCGATGAAGGGGCTGCGCGGCCATCGCATCTCCATGATCTTCCAGGAGCCGATGACCAGCCTCAATCCGGTGCTGACGGTCGGCACGCAGATCGCCGAGAACGTCGTGCGCCATATGGGCGTGTCGTGGCGGGCGGCGCGTGAGCGGTCGTTCGAGATGCTCGACCTGGTGCGCATCGCCGACGCCCGGCGCCGCCTCGACGAGTATCCTCACCAGCTTTCGGGCGGCATGCGCCAGCGCGTGATGATCGCCTTGGCGCTGTCCTGCGACCCGCAGGTCCTGATCGCCGACGAGCCGACGACGGCGCTCGACGTCACTATCCAGGCCCAGATCCTCGACCTGATGCTGGAGCTCAAGGAAAAGACCGGCACCGCCATCGTGCTGATCACCCACGATCTCGGCGTCATCGCCGAGACGACCGAACGCGTCGTCGTGATGTACGCCGGCCGCAAGGTCGAGGAGGCACCGGTCGAGGCACTGTTCGCCGAGCCGCTGCATCCCTACACGCGCGGCCTGATGCGGGCTATCCCGCGCCTCGATATCGAGGCTGATGCTGCCGGCATGCGGCCCAGGCTGCAGGAGATCCCCGGCCTCGTGCCGCGGCTCACTCAACCCATCCCGGGCTGCGCCTTCGCGCCGCGCTGCGGCTTTGCGACCGAACGTTGCCGTGCCGAGCCGCCGCCGCTGGTCGATGCTGGCGGTGGGCACACGGTGGCCTGCTGGGAAGTCGACCGCGTGCGAGCGAGCGCCCTATGAGCGAGCCATCCGTCCTCGAGGTTGAAGGCCTCGTAAAGCATTTCCCAATCCATGGCGGCCTGCTGCAGCGCCGGACGGGGGAGGTGAAGGCGGTTGATGGCGTTTCCTTCTCGATCGGCCGCGGCGAGACGCTGGGTCTGGTGGGCGAGTCGGGGTGCGGAAAGTCGACTATCGGCAAGACGGTGCTGAAGCTGATCGAACCCACCGCCGGCCGCATCGTGCTGGCGGGCGAGGACATCTCGTCCCTCAAGCCCGGCGCCATGTGGCCGCACCGCCGCCGCATCCAGACGATCTTCCAGGATCCTTACTCGTCGATGAACCCGCGCCTGCCCTCGGGCACGATCGTGGGTGAGCCGCTGGAGAATTTCGGCCTCTCGAGCGGCCGTGACACCGACGAGCGAGTGGCCCGCCTGTTCGAACGCGTGGGACTCCGTCCCGATGCGATGCGCAAGTACGCCCACGAATTCTCCGGCGGCCAGCGCCAGCGGCTGGGTATCGCCAAGGCGCTGTCGGTCAATCCCGACGTGATCGTGGCCGACGAGCCGGTGTCGGCGCTCGACGTCTCGGTGCAGGCGCAGGTGCTGAACCTGCTGATCGACCTGCAGGAGGAATTCCGGCTGGCCTATCTCTTCATCAGCCATGATCTCGCGGTGATGCGCCATATCAGCCATCGCATCGCCGTGATGTACCTCGGCCGCATCGTCGAACTCACGACCAAGCGCACGCTGTTCACGCAGCCGCTGCATCCCTACACCGAGGCGCTGCTGTCGGCCGCCACTGCACCCGACCCCAAGCGCCGCCAGCAGCGCAAGCGCATCGTGCAGGGCGACGTGCCGAGCCCGGCCAATCCGCCGCCCGGCTGCCACTTCCACACGCGCTGTCCCTACGCGATGCCCGAATGCAAGGTCACGGCGCCGCCGCTGATCGAGGTGGCGGAAGGCCATCACGTCGCCTGCCTGCGAAGGCCCGTCGGCGGCGATCCGGGGCCGCTGTCGGTCCCCGGCTAACTACGACTGCGGCGTCTCGGCGGGTTTGGTGGTCTGCAGCGACGTTCGAGGCGAGACAGCATCAAACCAGGCGGCCAGTTTGGGTGCCATGCCACGCCAGTCGCTTCCGTATCGCCAGTCGTCATAGCCGCAGGCGACGGCGGTTGTGATCTGCGCCAGATCGAATTCGGCGCCGAAAGCCGACACCTGCTTCTCCAGCGCCTCGTAGCACCTGAGCTGCCGGTCCCGCATTTTCGCAACGAAGTCGTTCGACCGTTCGCCTTCCGAGCGAAGCAGCTCGGCGCGCCTCGAGATCTGAGCTTCAATGATGGCGTTGGCGATTGACATCGTCGCGAGCGCACGCCATCGGGCGGCACCATCACGCGCGAGCAAACGAAACTCGCCGAACTCGCCGTTCAGATAGTCACAGATCGAATGTGAGTCCGTGAGCGTGAAGTCTGCTGTGACAAGTGCGGGTATCCTGGCGACCGGCGTGTCGCCCATAAACTCGGGATGGGGCACGACTGTCCGCGTGCCCCACGCGTGCGGCCATTTCGTCTGCACGAACTCGAAACGATCCCGGATGCCCAACTCCAGGATCGTGACCATGACCCGCCTTACCCAGGGAGAGGCGGGCGTAACGTAGAGGCGCACTTCTAGGACCGTCGCGCGCCGGGCGCCGTGTCACGGAGATAGGTGAGGGCGGCCTGCACGCCGCCTGCCTTGTGCGGCACTTTTGCGAGGCCGAGCGCCATCTCGACGCCGGAGAGCGCCCCCATCAGCATCAGGTCGTTGAAGTCGCCGAGATGTCCGATGCGGAACACCTTGCCCGCGACCTTGCTGAGGCCTTGGCCCAGCGACAGGTTGAAATTTTCCAGCGCCACCTTGCGGAAGGCATCGGCATCGCGCCCCTCGGGCATCATGATCGCGGTCAGCGATCCGGAGTAGGCCTTGGCGTCGCTGCACAGGATTTCGAGGCCCCAGGCGGTGACGGCGGTGCGCGTGGCTTCGGCATGGCGCGCGTGGCGGGCGAAGACCGAGTCGAGGCCTTCCTCCAGCAGCATGTCGCAGGCCTCGTTCAAGCCATAGAGCAGGTTGGTGGCGGGCGTGTAGGGGAACCAGCCGTTGGCGTTGGCCGCGAGCATCTCTTCCCAGTTCCAGAAGGCGCGCGGCGTGTTGGCGCTCTTCGACGCGGCCAGCGCCTTTCCGCTGATCGCATTGAAGGAGAGGCCGGGCGGCAGCATCAGGCCCTTCTGCGATCCTGCCACCGTCACGTCGACGCCCCAGGCGTCATGGCGATAGTCGATCGAACCCAGCGACGAGATCGTATCGACCAGCAGCAAAGCAGGGTGCTTCGCGGCGTCGATGGCCTGGCGCACGGCACTCACGTCGGTCACCACGCCGGTCGAGGTCTCATTGTGGACGATGCACACGGCTTTGATGGCGTGGGCCTTATCCTCCTTGAGGCGCTTCTCGATCGCCGCCGGATCGGCGGGCTTGCGCCAGTCGCCGCCCATGAACTCCGACTTGATGCCGAGCTTGTCGGCCATCTTCTTCCACAGCGAGGCGAAGTGGCCGGTCTCCCACATCAGCACCGTGTCGCCGGCCGACAGCGTGTTGACGAGGGCGGCTTCCCACGCGCCGGTGCCGGAGGCCGGATAGATGACGACCGGCTGCTTGGTCTGAAAGACCTGCCGGACGCTGCGCAGCACCTTCTTGGCCAGCGCGTTGAACTCGGGCCCCCGGTGATCGATCGTCGGATGATCCATCGCCCGCAGGATGCGGTCCGGGACGTTGGTCGGTCCGGGGATCTGCAGGAAATGACGTCCGCTGGGATGTGAGTTCAGGCGCATCTGTTAGCCCTTTCGATCTGCTGTGTTGCATTTTGTATACAACATGCCAAACTGAGTCCAGTGATGGACGGCTCAAATCTTCCTATTGCCCGGCTCACGCTGCCCGAAGCGGCGGCGGAGCGGCTGCGCACGCTGATCATCGAAGGCGTGCTGGCACCCGGCACCAAGCTGAACGAACGCGAACTCTGCGAGCGGCTCGGGGTGTCGCGCACGCCGCTGCGCGAGGCCTTCCGTATGCTGGCGGGCGATGGGCTCCTGGTCCAGTTGCCCAACCGCGGCGCCCAGGTCGTGGCGCTGTCAGCCGACGATGCACGCCACGCCTTCGACGTGATGGCCTCCCTCGAAGGGCTGGCGGGCGAACTCGCCGCGGCGCGCGTGACCGACGCCGACATCGCCGATCTTCGCGCTTTGCAGGAGGAAATGGAGGCCGCGCACGCGCGCCACGATCTGCCGGCCTACTACCGGGTCAATCGCGCCATCCACGACCGCCTCAATGCCGTTGCCGCCAATCCGGTGCTTGCTCATGCCTGCCGAACCTTGAACACCCGTCTGCATGCCCTCCGATTCCGCTCCAACCTCAATGTCGCGAAATGGAACCAGGCCGTGGCCGAACATCGCGACATGATCGCGGCTCTTGCCGCGCGCGACGGGGCTGCGCTACGTGACGTCCTGATCAAGCATCTCCGTGCCAAGCAGCATGCGGTGCTGGAAACGATGGACAACGA
>JACPVT010000225.1 GCA_016191685.1 Rhodospirillales bacterium
AACGGCTTCTGGGCGCAGATCGGCAACAACATTCCGCAGACGGCCTATGCTTCGGCCAAGTTCGCCGTGAAGGGCTTCTCGGAAGCACTGCAGACCGATCTGCGGCTGAACGCGCCGCACGTCAAATGCTCGGTCGTCATGCCGGGCCATATCGGCACCGGGATCGCCGCCAACTCGCGCAAGCTGCAGAGCGGCAACGAGACGGATACGCTGAACGCCAAGGAACTGCGGCTGGCCCGGGCGCGCATTGCCTCGATGGGCGTCGACGCCGGCAAGATGTCCGATGCCGAGATCGAGCAGATCGTGCGGGAACGGGCCCGGAAGTTCGTCGAGGAGGCGCCGATGACCGCCGCCGAGGCCGCCGCGGTCATCCTCGGCGGCGTCAAGGCCGAGCGCTGGCGCATCCTGGTCGGCAAGGATGCGCACCGCATCGACGAGCTGGTCCGGCAGACGCCGGAGAAGGCCTACGACATCGACTTCTTCGAGCGCTTTGCCAGCGAGGTCGGCTGGAAGATCGCGCGGTAGCTACTGCGCGATCCAGAACGTGTCGGGCTGGTAGAGCCCGATGTATCCGCCGGGATCCCATGCGGAATAGCCTTCCTTGGGCACGTTGCGCACCTTGGGGCCGACCACGATGGGCTGGCGGATGCCGTTCACCGTGCCGATCGAGAATACCTCGTCGGCGCTGGCCGAGAGGATCTTCTCCCATGCCTTGCGACGGCCGGCAGGGTCGCTCGAGGTTTCCCACTCCTTCAGATAGTCGATCAGCTTGCAGGCCGACTCCATGTCGCATTTCTCGCCCTTGGTGCCCTTGGATTCGATGAACATGCCCCAACGCGACCACTGAAGCCCGCCCTGCATGGTCGGGGCGAATTCCTTGGGGCTGGTATTGACTGTGGGCACGGCGGTCACGTTGCCGGCGAAGGCCGTCATGATCGCTTCGCCCGAGAATGCCCTCAGCCGGAAATTCTCGCGCGTCTGGGGCTTGGTAAGCATCTTGATGCCGACCTTCTTCCAGAACTCGGAAATCAGCTGCAGAGCGTCGGCGTCTTCGGTCTCCTCGCTGGCATGCTCGATCACGATCGTCGCCGGCTTGCCGCTGGGCAGCAGACGGATGCCGTCGGGGCCACGCTTGGCCAGTCCGACCTCGTCCAGGAGTTTGCCGGCGAGTTTGGGATCGTACTGCGCCCATTTGCTCGCATACTCCGGCTTGAACAGCTCGGAACGCTCCATGATGGTGTTGTTGGAGGGCTTGGCGAGGCCGAGATAGACGACCTGGTTCAACTCGTCGCGATCGATGGCCAGCGACAGCGCGCGACGGAACCGGACGTCGCGCATCAGCTTGCGCCATTCCTCGTCGCTCGCCGTCAGGTTGGGATAGAGCGCGATCTGCGAGCCGGAGCCGGACTCCCACAAGCGAACGTTGACACCAGATGACTTGGCGCTCTTCTGCAGGAAAGTGTAGTCGCGCATGTTGAGATAGCGCGGCTGCAGGTCGGCCTCGCCGAGGCCCGCCTTGGCGGGGATCAGATTGGTCGCCGCCACGGTCATGATCACATCGTCGATGTAGGGGAGTTGCTGTCCCTTCTCGTCGATGCGGTGATAGTAGGGATTGCGGGCGAAGACGAAACGCTGGGCCGGCGGGACCGTCGTGAGCACCCACGGGTTGAGCGTCGGCATATCGACATTGCTGTTGCCGTACATCACGTCCTGGCGCCGGTAGATGTTGACCCAACGGCTGCCCTTGTAAAGCTTCATGATCTCTTCTTCGGGCGTGTACTTGCCATGGAGCTTTTTCAGGTAGTGGGCCGGCCGGAAGAGGAAGAGTGGTGCGGCGCGCGCCTGGCTCTCGATGAAGTAGGGGTTGGGTTTGTCCCAGGTGTACTTGATCGTCAGGCTATCGATGATCTCGACCTTGGGCGGCTGGCCGTCGACCAGAAGTTCGACGGACGGACCCGAAGGCGACAGCTCCTTGTTGTTGGCGACGTCCTCCCAGAAGAAGCGGAAATCCTCGGTGGTGAAGGGATGACCATCCGACCATTTATGGCCGGCTCGCAGCTTCAGGGTGAATTCACGACTCTCCTTGACGTCGTAGCTTTCCAGTATGTCCGGATGCAGTTTGAACTTCTCATCGTAGACGATCAGGCGGGTGTAGCTGTAGATCGTCATCAGGCGCGTATCGCGCGAACCCGAGATCAGCATGTTGAGCTGGCCACCTTGCTTGCCCGGGCCTTCGCCGCCGGCGAACCGCTTGACGATCAGGGGCTGCTCGGGAATGCGCTTGCCAATCGGTGGCAGCTTGCCGGCCTTCACCTGGTCAGCCAGCACAGGCGTTTCCTGCAGCGTCGGCAGTGGATCGGCGGCGAATGCCGGTGTCCACATCATGCCGATCATCAGAACCTTCGCCAGAACCCGTCTCTTCATCGTATGCCTCGCCCTTTTTGCCGGCTGCGCTGCATTCGATGCTGCGCGTTTCGCCGGGCGGTCTCCCTGGCGGATCAAATCGTCGAATGGCGGCAGCGTCAATGGTGGTGCCCGGCGGCGGTTCCGCGCGGCGCGCAATGGTGGCAAAATTGTGACGTCGCGTTGACGCGCCGCGGCGGACGCGCAAGAAAAGCCCGGCGACTGAAATGCCCCGGGGGGAAGAATGGCGAGCGGCCTCGAGACCGAATTTGCGACGCTTCATGAGATCGTAAAGACGGCCAAGATCCGTCTCAGTCCGAACATCTGGGACTACCTGATCGGCGGCACCGAGACCGAGACCACGCTGCGGCGCAACCGGCTCTCACTCGACTGCATCGCCTTCAAGCCGCGCGTGTTGCGCGATGTATCGAAAATCGATCCCTCGTCGGAGATCTTCGGCCGCAAGATCCGCCTGCCCGTGATGCTGGCGCCGGTTGGTTCGCTGGAATCCTTCGAGCCGGGCGGCGGCATCACCGTCGCCAAGGGCGCCGGGGCCGGCAACGTGCCGATGCTGATCAGCTCGGTGACGACGCTCAGGCTCGAGGATATCGTCAAGGGCGGCGATGCGCCCAAGATCTACCAGCTCTACGTCCGCGGCGACGCCCAGTGGGTGGTCGACCGCGTGAAGCAGGCGATGGATGCCGGCTACGACGCCTTCTGCATCACCGTCGATACCCAGGTCTACAGCCGGCGCGAGCGCGACATTGCCAAGCGCTTCGTGAAGTCGTGGCGCACGGCGGATGTCGGCCAGGATCATCAGGCGGCGTTCTCGTGGGCCGACGTGGCGGCGGTGCGGGAAAAGTTCCCCGACGTGAAGTTCCTGCTGAAGGGCATCGGCACGGCGGAGGATGCCGAGATCGCCTGTCAGCACGGCATGTGGGCGGTCTATTGCTCCAATCACGGTGGCCGCCAGCTCGATCATGGCCGCGGCTCGGCCGAGGTGCTGCCGGAGGTGATCGACGCCGTTGCCGGCCGCGCCAAGGTCATCGTCGACGGCAGCTTCAGCCGCGGCAGCGACATCGTGAAAGCGATTGCCATGGGCGCCGACTGGGTCGGCCTGGGCCGGCTCTATTGCTACGGCCTCGCCGCCGCCGGTGCCGCCGGCATCGAGCGTGTGATCGAACTTCTCGAGGAGGAGATGAAGGAGGCGATGGGGCTGCTGGGGGTCACCAGCCTGAAGCAGCTCGACAAGAGCTACATCAGCCGCAGCATGCCGACCAACCTGACCGGCGTGCACTCGGCCTTTCCGCTGCTCAATCTCGAGGACGAAGGCTACTGAACCGCGCCGGCGTCGCGGGAAGGGCATCCATCCGTCCCGACGGTGGGACGTCGAACCGGACGGATGCCCAGCCGGCAGAAGCCGTACAGCCGGTCGACGCAGGCGCCGTCCTGTCCCACACGACAGAAGGGCCAACGCCGAAAATCCTCCGGTAGCAACCGCCCCCGGCATCGACTGCATAGGCTCAGATGAAGGCTAGCTGCTTTCACCTCTCTCGCTGAAGCCGTAGAGTCCCCAGAATGAGCCAAGTTGTTCCCCAAAATGAGCCGGTGGAAGTTCCACGCAATGCCTATCCGATGGTGCGTATTTCGTCGGAGTTCTTTCTGCGCAGTGTCGATCTGCTCACGCAGCTCCAGGGCGACAGGCTGATCTCGGGCCTCGTCTTCATGGCGGTCTGGCACAATCACATGCGCGACCCCGACGGCGGGAGGGTCGGCGTGCGCGAGCTCGCGCGCCGTCTCAATCTGCCCTACGAGACGGTACGCCGCCATGCTGCGGGGCTCGTGCGCGCGGGCCAGTGCACGGCCACGCACGAGGGGATCGCCGTCGTGCCGGCCGCCCTGAAAAGCCGATCGACCGTCGACTGGATGCGCAAGATCTATCTCAATGCCGAGCGCATGCTGATCGACCTCACCCGAGCGCGGCTGGCGAAATACGAAGCGCCGTCCAGATCCATCGTGCGGCAGGGCAAGCTCACGCGGGAGCAGATGGTGATCGCGACCGCGTCCACCCGCCAGCTCCTCGCCGGCATCCGGATGCTCGGCGATCTCTGGAAAGGGGATCTGTTGAGAGGCTTGGTGTTCAGCGCGATCTGGACGGCCAACGTCAAGCACGTCATCAACACCGCGGTCGCCGCCAACCAGGCCGTGCTGCCCGACGATCAGCGCCGGCCGGTCAGCATCCTGGCGATCTCCAACTCGCTACGACTGCCCTATGAGACGGTGCGCCGACATGCCATCGAGCTCGAGAAGGCCGGCGTCTGCCATCGCGTCGGTCGACAGGGCGTGATCGTGCCGGCCAGCGAGCACCGCAAGCTGGCCGGCGGGACCGTGCAGGCCCATGGGATGCTCACCAACATGCTCGCCGAGCTCAGGCGTGCCGGGCTGAAGGCCTAGCCGCGCCTCATCCGCGACCGACGAAGGGCATCTTGGTCGCCATCACCGTCATGAACTGGACGTTGGCGTCGAGCGGCAGGCTGTCCATGTAGACGATGGCCTGGGCGACCGCCTCGACGTCCATGCGCGGTTCCGGAATGGTCGTGCCGTTGGGCTGCAGCACGCCCTTGGTCATGCGCTCGGTCATCGGTGTCACGGCGTTGCCGATATCGATCTGGCCGCAGGCGATGTCGTAGGCACGGCAGTCGAGCGAGGTCGACTTGGTGAGGCCGGTGATGGCGTGCTTGGTCGAGGTGTAGGCGACCGAGAACGGTCGCGGCGCATGGGCCGAGATCGAGCCGTTGTTGATGATGCGCCCGCCCATCGGCTTCTGCGCCTTCATGATCTTGATGGCTTCCTGGGTGCACAGGAACGGGCCGGTCAGGTTGGCCGCGACCACGCTTTGCCAGGTCTCGTACGGCAGGTCCTCGAGCGGCACCGGCGGCGCGCCGCCGCCGGCATTGTTGAACACCAGGTCGAGGCGGCCGAAGGCCTCCTTGGTGCGGGCGAACAAGGCCTGAATCGATTCCTTCTTGGTGACGTCGGTCGGCACGGCGAGCGCATTGGGGGCGTTGTTGCCGGCCATGCTCGCGGTCTCCTCGAGCGCTTCCTTGCGTCGGCCGGCCAGCACCACCTTGTAGCCGTTCTTCAGCAGCGCCAGCGCCGCGGCGCGGCCGATGCCGCTGCCCGAGCCGGTAATGATTGCGATTTTCGCCATGGGTTCGTTCCTCCTCGGGAGCGGACCCTATCAGACGCCAAGGGACTTCACATAGGCCCGCCAGCCGCCGAGCGAAGTGATGTCCTTTGCGCCCTTAGTGGCATAGGCCTCGCACAGGAAGCCCAGCACCGCGGAGCCATCCGCCAAGGAGACAGTGCCGAGGCCGAGTGGTGCAGGGATCTTGGCGACGAAAGCGCCGACCTTGTCGGCAGGCAGGCTCCACACTTCAAGTTCGATGGCGTCGCCGCCCTCCGCAACGCGCGCCATGCCAGGCCGCTGCGGTGGGCCGCCGGGCAGGGCGTAGAAGCGGTACACCGGCGCGGTCTTGCCCGCGCTCTCCAGCCGCCCGCCCAACTCGACGAGTTGGCCGTTCAGCGGCAGGCCGCTCATATGGGCGCCGACAACGGCGATGGAAACGCGGTCCTCGGCAACGACGGGATCGTGTATCGGCGCCGGCAACCGGCTCGCGGTCTTGCCGAGCGGCAGCGGTACGGCGCGCTGCCAGCGTGTACCGAAGGCCAGCAGGGCGCGCTCGGCGAACGCGCGGCCGATCAGGGTGATGCCGAACGGCAGGCCGTCGGAACGGAAGCCAAAGGGCAGCGCCAGACCACTCAGGCCGAAGAAGTTGACGAAGTTGGTGTAATGCCCGAGGTGCGAATTGTAGAGCACCGGCTCGCGTTCGAGATCGGCCAGGCGATAGATCGTGCCGGCGGTCGGGAGCGCAAGAAAGTCCAGGCCCTGCATCTCCGCCGCCGCCCGCGCCTTCAGTTCGGCGAGCTTGTACTGGCCCTCGAAGGCATCGACGGCGCTGTACTTGCGCCCGCCTAGCACGATCTGCCGCGTCGTCGGCCAGACGCCCGCGTTGTCGGCGGCGCTTTCGATGAAGGCGCCGACCGCCGCCGTGCGTTCGGCCACCCAAGGCCCGCTGTAGAGCAGCTGGGCGGCATCACGAAAGGGCGTGTAGTCGAACTCGACCGCCGTACCGCCCAATTCCTTCAGCTTCCCGACAGCTTCGGCATAGAGCGCGGCATAGGCATCGTCGCCGAAGAACTCGAGCGGTCTCGGCACGCCGAAGTGGAACGTCTTGCCGATGGCCGGTGTCGTCTGAGGCGTGCAGGCAACCCCCAGCATGGCGTCGGCGTCGGCGCAGCAAAGCGCGAACACCGACACGCAATCGAGCGAACGACAGGCCGGCACCACGCCCTCGTTGCTGAACAGGCCCGGTGTCGGCTTCAGGCCGACGATGTTGTTGAAGCCGGCCGGCACGCGGCCCGAGCCCGCTGTGTCGGTGCCGAGCGAGAAGCTCACCAGACCTGACGAGACGGCGACGGCCGAGCCCGAACTCGAGCCGCCGGGAATGTAGTCGGCGTCGAACGGATTGCGCGGCACGCCATAGGGCGAGCGCACGCCCACCAGGCCGGTCGCGAACTGGTCGAGGTTGGTCTTGCCGATGACGACGGCGCCCGCCGCCACCAGGCGCTGCACGACCTCGGCCGAGGTCTTGGCCTCGTAGGCGAAGCCTGGGCAGGCAGCGGTCGTCGGCAGGCCCGCCACGTCGATATTGTCCTTCACGGCGAACGGCACGCCATAGAGCGGCAGCTTGGCGATGTCGCTCCGCCGCTTGTCGAGGCCATCGGCCTGCGCGCGCAGCGCATCGGCCGGCACGCGGGAAATCCACACCTTGTCGTCGCCGGCATCGGCGATGCGCTTCAGGACCTCCTCGATCACCTGCCGGACGTCGAGCGTGCCGGCACGATAGGCATTGCGCAGCGCGTGAACGCCGAGATCGAGCGGGGCTGTCATGTCCCGGTTGTAGACAAGGGCCACCGCGAATGCAGCCGACAGATTCGCGCGGAGATTGGCACGCCCCTTGCATCCAAGGCGGCGGGATCGTGTGGGTCCTAAAAAAAGCAGGGGGACTACAATGAAGCGTCGCTCATTCATGAAGACGACGGCTGCCGCTGGCGCCGCCGCGACCACGGCTCCGGCGATCTGGTCGGAGGCCAAGGCACAGGCCCGCAACGAGACGCTGCTGCTGGTCACCGAGAGCCCGCCCAATTCGATGGATATCCACGGTGTCGGCACCAACCGGCCGGCCTACGAGGTGTCGTGGAACTGCTACGACCGGCTGATCACCTACGGCGTCAAGAAGGACGCCAACGGCAACGATCATTACGACTACACCAAGCTCCAGCCCGAGCTGGCGACCGAGTGGGATCTGAAGCCCAACTCGGTGACCTTCAAGCTGCGCAAGGACGCCAAGTTCCACGACGGCACGCCGATCACCGCCAAGGACGTGAAGTGGTCGTTCGATCGCGCCGTCACGGTGGGCGGCTTCCCGACCTTCCAGATGAAGGCGGGCTCGCTGGAGAAGCCGGAGCAGTTCGTCGCCGTCGACGACAACACCTTCCGCGTCGACTTCGTGCGTGCCGACAAGCTCACCATGCCCGACATCGGCGTGCCGGTGCCGGTGATCATGAACTCCGCGCTGTGCAAGAAGAACGCGACCGCCACCGACCCGTGGGCGATGGAGTGGTGCAAGAACAACCTCGCCGCCGGCGGCGCCTACAAGGTCGAGCGCTGGCAGCCTGGCCAGGAAGTGGTCTTCGCGCGCAACGACGAGTGGAAGAACGGGCCGCTGCCCAAGGTCCGCCGCGTCATCCAGCGCATCATCCCGTCGGCCGGCAACCGCCGCGCCCTGCTCGAACGCGGCGACGCCGACATCTCGTTCGACCTGCCGTCCAAGGACTTCGCCGAGCTCAAGACATCGCCCAAGCTCACCGTGATCGGCACACCGATCGAGAACGCGATGATGTATCTCGGCATGAACGTGAACCAGAAGCCGTTCGACAACGTCAAGGTGCGCCAGGCCGTGGCCTGGGCCGTTCCCTACCAGCAGATCATGGACTCGGTGATGTTCGGCCAGGCGCTGCCGCTGTTCGGCGGCGCCGACAACAAGTTCAAGGGCGCCTACTGGCCGCAGAAGGACGGCTACAAGACCGACATCGCCAAGGCCAAGGCGCTGATGGCCGAGGCGGGCTATCCCGGCGGCTTCGAGACGACCCTGTCGTTCGACTTGGGACTCGCCAGCACCAACGAGCCGCTCACCATCCTGATCCAGGAGAGCCTGGCCCAGATCGGCATCAAGGCCTCGATCAACAAGATCCCGGGCGCCAACTGGCGCGGCGAGCTCCTGAAGAAGAACATGCCGATGATCACCAACGCCTTCGGCGGCTGGCTGAACTATCCGGAGTACTTCTTCTACTGGTGCTATCACGGCCAGAACGCCGTCTTCAACACCATGGGCTACAAGAACCCGACGATGGACGCGCTGATCGACAAGGCGCGCTTCTCGACGGGGCCGGAGTACGAGGCGGCGGTCAAGGGCTTCATCGACATCGCCTTCGAGGAGGTGCCGCGGGTGCCGATCTTCCAGCCGCTGCTCAACGTGGCGATGCAGAAGAACGTCACCGGCTATCGCTACTGGTTCCATCGCCAGCTCGACTATCGCCAGCTCGTGAAGGGCTAGCGGCGGGCGCCGGAGGCGGCGATGCTGAACCTGCTGTTGTCGCGACTGGCGACGGCGATCCCCAGCATCGTGGGGGTCGTCATCGTCACCTTCATGCTGACCCGGCTGCTGCCCGGCGACCCGGCGGCCTACTTCGCTGGGCTGGCCGCCAGTCCGCAGGCGATCGCCGAGATCAGGACCAAGCTCGGCCTCGACAAGTCGCTGCCCGAGCAGTTCGTTGGCTACATCGGCGACCTGCTGCAGGGCAATCTCGGCAACTCGCTCTCGACCGGCCAGCCGGTGGTGGCGGAGATCGCCACGCGTCTGCCGGCCTCGGCCGAACTAACGCTGTTCGCGCTGATCGTCGCCGTCGCCATCGCCATTCCGCTCGGCGTCCTGGCGGCGGTGAAGCAGGGGACCTGGATCGACCATCTCTGCCGGGTCGTGACGACGGCCGGCGTGTCGCTGCCGGTGTTCTTCACCGGCCTGCTGTTTGCCTACGTCTTCTACTACCTGCTGCAGTGGGCGCCGGCGCCGACCGGCCGGATCGACGTCTTTCTCTCGCCGCCGACCCACATCACCGGCTTCTACCTGATCGACTCGGCGCTGACCGGCAATCTGGAAACCTTCTGGGGCGCGCTCCGCCAACTCGCCCTGCCCGCCATCTCGATGGCGATCTTCTCCCTGGCGCCGCTTGCCCGCATGACGCGCGGCTCGATGCTGGCGGTGCTGGGCAGCGACTTCATCCGCACCGCGCGGGCAAGCGGCCTCAGCCCCCGCACCGTCATCTTCACCTATGCCTTCCGCAATGCCGTGCTGCCGGTCATCACCACCCTGGGCATGGTGTTCTCCTTCCTGCTGGGCGCCAACGTGCTGGTCGAGACGGTGTTCGCCTGGCCGGGCATCGGTCTCTATGCCGTGAACGCGCTGATCACCTCGGACTATGCGCCGGTGCAGGGTTTCGTGCTCACCATGGCGATCCTCTACGTGGCGCTCAATCTCACCATCGACTTCGTCTACGGCCTGGTCGACCCGCGCGTGCGGTTGGATTCCTGATGATGTCACGATCGATCGAAAGTTCGTTATTGTCTTACTCTTCCGGACCGCGAGCCTCTGGCTCGCTCATGAACATGAGCGCGCAGGATGCGCGCGGTCCAAATGACCATGAAAGACGCGCCACTTCAGGGCGGGGACTTACCCCGCCCGCAGTGGCGCGCCCCCGGCGATAGATATGTTGCCGCTGCTGCGTCACGCCCGCTACGTGCTGTCGGAGAACCCGGTCACCGGGCTGGCGTTCGGCCTGTTCGCGCTGTTCCTGATCGCGGCAGTGTTCGGCCCGGTACTGGCGCCCTACAATCCGCTGCAGAGCAACGCCACCATGGCGCTGAAACCGCCGTCGGCGGCGCACTGGTTCGGCACCGACCAGCTCGGTCGCGACATATTCAGCCGCGTGCTGGTGGCAACCCGCCTCGACCTCACCATCGCCTTCGCCTCGGTGGTCCTGGCCTTCCTGCTGGGCGCGCTCTCCGGCGTGGCGGCGGGCTACTTCGGCGGCTGGACCGACCGCATCGTCGGGCGCCTGGCTGACACCATCATGGCCTTCCCGCTGTTCGTGCTGGCCATGGGCATCGTGGCGGCGCTGGGCAACGAGGTGATCAACATCGTGATCGCCACCGCGATCATCAACTTCCCTCTCTATGCCCGCGTGGCCCGCGCCGAAGCCAACGTGCGGCGTGACGCAGGCTTCGTCGAGGCAGCGCGGCTTTCGGGCAACGGTGAGACGCGCGTCCTGCTGGGCCATGTCCTGCCCAACATCATGCCGATCATGATGGTGCAGATGTCGCTCACCATGGGCTACGCCATCCTGAATGCGGCGGGCCTCTCCTTCATCGGGCTCGGCGTCCGCCCGCCTGCCGCCGAGTGGGGCATCATGGTCGCCGAGGGCGCCAACTTCATCCAGTCCGGCGAATGGTGGATCGCGCTGTTTCCCGGCGCGACGCTGATGCTCGCGGTGTTCTGCTTCAACCTGCTGG
>JACPVT010000039.1 GCA_016191685.1 Rhodospirillales bacterium
GACGCTGGCCAAGGAGTTCGGCCGCTACGACGTCACGGTTAATGCCGTGGCCTTCGGCTACATCCAGACGCGCCTCACCAAGCCGCTGAGCCAGGGCGAGGCCGGCGAGATCGAGGTCCAGGGTCGCAAGGTCAAGGTCGGCGTCCAGGGCGGGCGGATCGCCGCCATGAACCAGATGATCCCGCTCGGTCGCGGCGGGCTGCCGGAGGAGGCGGCGGGTTCGGTCTACCTCTTCTGCAGCCCCGACAGCGATTATGTCAGCGGCCAGTGCCTGGTGGTCAACGGCGGCCTTTGACGTCGGTCGGAATGCTCCAAGTCGGCGTCGTCGGATGTGGTGTCGCCGGCCAGGCGGTCGCGACACTTCTTGCCGATGCCGGACATCGCGTCACCGTCTTCGAGCGCTTCACCGAGGCCCTGCCTTCCGGAGCGGGCCTGTTGCTGCAGCCGACCGGTCTCGCAGTCTTGCGCGCCCTCGGGCTTGCCGGGGAGGCCGAGAGGCTGGGCGCCCGCATCGACGGGCTCCTCGGCCTGAACCATCGCGGGCATGTGGTTCTGGATCTCGCCTACGCCGACCTGCATCCGGCCGCCTACGGTCTCGGCATCCATCGCGGGGCGTTGTTCGGGCTGCTGCACGGCAGGCTGCAACGGTCTGCCGCCGGCCTGGTCACCGATGCGGAGATCGTCGATGTCGTACGCGACGGTGGACGTGCGACCGTGGTCGACAAGGCGGGTCGCCGGCACGGTCCGTTCGATCTCGTCGTGGTTGCCGACGGCGCGCATTCCCGCCTGCGCGAGCGCTTGATGCCGCGGGCGCGGGCGCCGCTCTACCCCTGGGGCTGCATCTGGGCGACCGTCCCCGACCATAGGGGCTTCGCCACGGCCCCGGGCATGCTGCAGCAGCGCCTCCACGGCACCGCGACCATGATGGGGTTGCTTCCCGTCGGGCAGGATCAGGTAACTCTGTTCTGGAGTCTGCCGGCCGCCGAGTTGGAGTCCGGTGGATCGCTCGATATCGAAGCCTGGCGGATCGAGGCGATGGCGTTGTGGCCGGAGGCGGTAGCACTGATCGAGTATGCCGCCCACGCCGCGAGCTTCGCCCGCGCCACCTACCGGCACGTGGCGCTGCCGCGCTGGAACGAAGGACCGATCCTGTTCATCGGCGACGCGGCGCACGGCACCAGCCCGCAGCTCGGGCAGGGTGCCAATCTCGGGCTGCTCGATGCCCAAGCCTTGTCGCGGGCGCTGGCGACCAATGCCGATCTCGCAACGGCGCTGGCGCAGTTCGCGCGCCGGCGCGGCCCGTCCGTCCGCTTCTATCGCCAGGCCAGCCATCTGCTGACGCCCTTCTTCCAGTCGCACCTGGCGCCGCTTGGGGTGATGCGGGACGTGCTGATGGGCCCTGCCTGCCGTGCGCCAGGCCTGCGCGGGATGATGACGACAACGCTGGCCGGTCTGCGCCGCGGCTGGCTGTCGGTCGACGCGCTTGATGCCGACGGGCGCTACCCGCTCGATTCCTAGGCGGCGCGCGACAGCATCGCCCAGCGGCCGGGCGTCAGGCCGAAGCGCGCCGAGAAGTGCCGTGTGAGGTGGCTTTGGTCGGCAAAGCCGGTCGCGGCCGCCGTCTCCGACAAGGGGATTCCGCTGGCAATCATCGCGCGGGCGCGGATCAGCCGCCGCCCGACCTGGAATCGATGCGGCGAAGTGCCGAAGGCGGCGCGGAAGTGGCGGGCCAGCGAGAAGCGGTCGAGGCCGCTCACGCGCTCCAGTTCCTCCGATGCCACGGTCCGCGGCGCCTCGGCGACGAGGAAGTCGTGGGCGCGCCGTGCCGCGCGATAGGCCGTGGCACCGGGGTTCCGCCGCAAGCCGGCGTCGCCGCGCTGGGCCAGCCGCCCGGCAAGCCGCGCAATGACCGCATCGACCGCCAGCGGCTCCAGGGCGTGCGGAAAGTCAGTGAAGGCCTCGTGGAGCGCGGCGACGAGCGCGGGGTCGTGGGCCACGGCCTCGGCCACGAAGGGCGGCCGTCCGCCGCCCAGCGCCGCCGAGACCTCGCCCGGATCGACATAGAGCATGCGGTAGGCAAAGCCGTCGGCCACGCCGGCATGACCGTCGTGCGTCTCGTCGGGATGCAGCACCATGACCTCGCCGGCACGGCTTGCCGTTCGGCTACCGCGATAGTGAAAGGCCTGTACGCCGCGCAGTGTCAGCCCGACGGCATAGGTCTCGTGGCGGTGCAGGTCGTAGGCGTGGCCGGCGAACCGCGCCGCTAGGCGCTGCAGGCCGGCGTGCGGTTCGTCGAAGCGGATCTGGTCCGGCGCGGTCATGCACAAACCTTCAAGACGGAAAGGCCACGATGCCTGATATGGGAGGCATGGTCTACGATACCAAGACCGTCCTCGTCCTGCGCCGGGACCTCGCCGGCTGGCAGGCGGCGAATGTCGCGGCCTTCCTGGCCGGTGGCCTCGCCGGCGCCCATCCCGGCATCGTCGGCGAGCCGTACCGCGACAGCGCGGGACGGGGCTATGCGGCCCTCATCCGCGAGCCGGTTTTCGTGCTGGGCGCCACGCTCGATGAGCTGCGCCGCACTCACCAGCGGGCGCTGTCGCGCGAGCTGGTGCCCGCGATCTATATCGAGCCGATGTTCGCCACGACCAACGACGCCGACAACCGTGCCGCCGTTGCGGCCGCCCCGGCCGATACCCTCGACTTCGTCGGCATCGGTGTCCATGGCCCACGCAAGAGCATCGACAAGGTGGTGAACGGACTGAAGTTCCTGTCCTAGAAGCTTCTGTCCGGTGCCGGGCGTGGACGCATCAGGACGAGGCCGGCCGCCGCCAGATTGAGGGCAATGCAGACGCCGAGCGGCACGGCGTAGCTGCCGAATGCGTCGCGCAGAATGCCGAGCAGGCCCGGACCGAAGGCGTAGAGGATCTGCACCACGGCGGTGGACAGCGCCACCACGGCGGGAAAGGCGCCGGCGGCGTATTCGCGCTGCACGATCAGGGGCGACAGGGTGATGTTGTTGCCGACCGAGAAACCGTAGACAGCGCAGGCGCCGTAGATCACCGGCGGTGTCTGGGCGAAGGCCAGCACGGCGATAGCGCCGACCTGGACGAGAAACGACAACGAAGCCGCGCTGCGCGGCTCGAGCCGGTCGATGATGAAGCCCAGAACGATCCGTCCGACCAACGCCATGAAGGCGTTGATGGCGATCGCGAGTCCGGGATCGACGCCGGCGCGATCGCTGACCAAGGGCACGAGATGCGTCAGGAAACCGACCTGCGCCACCAGCACCAGGGCGAACGGCCCCGAGATGCTCCAGAAATGCCAGGTCCTGAGGGGCGCCCAGCGGTTGCGCGCGGCGTCGGTCGCCGACGGCCGGGCAGCGCCCTGGCGCACGAACGCCGCCACGGCGCCGCCGGCGAGGACCAGGCCGACGACGACGAGCATGCGCAGCGCATCGGCAAAGCCGAAGACGGCGATGGCGGCGAGCAGGGCAGGCGCCACCACCAGTCCGGCGGCGGTGGCGCCGCTCAGCGCGAGATTGAGGGCGAGACCGCGCTGACGGTCGAACCACTGACCGATCGTCGAGGCGATCGGCGCGACGCTGGTTGCGTTCCAGCCGGCCGCCATCACGACGAACAGCAGCGCGAGCTGCCAGGGCGCGTCGATCGCCGGCAGGAGGAGCAGCGCGGAGCTGGTGGCGGCGATGCCGGAGAACATCACGACGCCCGGGCCGAAACGGCCGATCCATTCGGCGATGCGCGGCAGCAGCAGGGCGCCCAGGACGTAGTGCGCGGTGACGATCGAGGAGATCAGGCCGGTCGACCAGCCGTGCGCCTTCCTGAGCTCGACCAGATAGATGCCATGCGCATAGAAGCCGAACCCCCAGGCGAACAGCGCCGACACGAAGCAGGCGAAGACGACGCGCCAGGCCGCCGCCGGCGCCGGCTCGCCACGGGAAGGGGACATTGCGCTGGAGTGCTCAGAAGCGGCTGACGTGGGCCGACACGCAGCGCCAGCCGTCCGGCCGCCGTTGCCAGTCGTCGGTGTAGCGGCCGCCGCCGGTCGAGCCGTCGGGCTTGGTGTAGGTCGTGCGCGCGTGGATGATGGCGAAGTCGCCAAGCAGCCGGATCTTCACGTCGTGCTCCCGGATGTTCGTGACCGCCGAGCCGCGCCCGATCTGTGCCAGGAAGGCGGCGCGATCGATCAGCGTGCCGTCGGGATTGGTGTTGTGGAAATCGTCCGCCAGATGCGCGTCGAACCAGCGCACGTCGGCCTCCTCGACGGAACGGATGTAGTTGCGGTTGAGTTCGGACAGGGCGGCGAGGTCGTTCATTTGGCTTTCCTCCGTATTCCCGATCAGGCGAGGAACAGGCGGGCCCCGGCCGGCGCGGCGCGGGCCTTGTCGAGCGCCTCCATCGCGGTGCGGTAGCCGACCTCGATGGCGGCATCGAAGCTCGTCCAGTCGAGCAGGTCGATGTGGTTCATCGGCGGCGTGATCAGCAGGTCGGCGGCGGCACGGTCCTCCTGCGCGCGCGCCGTGCTGGCCACCAGAGCCGAGCGCAGCAGGATGCGCACGATCGAGGGGATCGGCAGCGTCTCGTCGCGCCGCCAGATCAGGCGCCGGAAGAATTCCCATGCCGACCACGGCTCCATGACACCGGCGCCGGCCGCCAGCGCGCCACCGGTGTCGATGTCGACGCCGATCGTCACACCGCGCCCCATGCGGCGCATCGCCCGCACCGGGAAGTTATCGATGACGCCGCCGTCGACATGGACTTCTCCCGCCTGGTTGAAGGGCGGCAGGACGCCGGGGATCGATACGCTGGCGCGCAACCAGCGCCACAGGCGGCCGACCGTATGGACGTCGGCGCTGGAAGAAGTGAGATTCGCGGTGACGCAGAAGAACGGCAGTATCAGGTCCTCGATGTCCCGGTCGTCGAATGCCGCGCGCAGCAGGCGCCCGACACGACGCCCGGCGAACAACGAAATTGCGGGGATGGTGTAGTCGCTGAGCGGATTGGTATCGACGAACGACCGCCGGAACCGGGTCACGAGTTCCTCGTCGGTCCAGCGCGCTGCCACACCGGCGGCCACGATGGCGCCCATGCTGGTGCCGCCGATCAGGTCGATCGGCACGCCGGAAGCGCGCATCGCCTTGACGACCCCGATATGGGTGAAGGCCCGTGCGCCGCCGCCCGCCATCACGAGGCCAACGGCATGGCCGGTCAGGAGCCGCCCGAGCCGGTCGACGTCGGAATGCACGTCGAGGCGGACGTGGTGATGCTGGCCGTACAGCCCGCCCGCCAGCGCGGCGGTCGTCGAGCCCGGCGCGGGATCCTGACCTTCGTGCAGCAGCACCAGTTCGCGGCGGCGGTGGAACACCGCGCCGGTGCGCGCCGCTTCGATCTCGAAGGGCAGCTTGGTCGGCAGGCCCGAGTCGGCGTCGCGCACCACCACGAGGCAGTCGGCCTGGCGCAGACAGAGCTCTGTCCACGGCGTCAGCGTCGGATCGGCACGATAGAGGACGAAGGACGACTCCATCTCGCAGCGGGCGAACCATTCCGGTTCCTCGTCCAGCGAGTCGGAGCCCAGCATCTGGACCTGTGTGCCGATGCGACCCAGCGCGCCGGCCAGCAGCACGGCGAAACGCGCCGCCGGCACGCCGGGGCCGGCCGGCAGAATGGCGAAGGTGCGCGGCTGGCGCCGGCGCTTGCCCAGCGGCGCGGCGTTGCGCGCCGCGACATATCGCATGAGCGTCGGCAACACCTCGTGATGCTGTGCCGTCAGGGCGTCGAAGTTGGCGCGGGACAGCCGCCAGACCTCGCTGTCGCGCAGCGCCGCCACGCTGCGTGTGCGCTCGCTCTCGGACAACAGCGACATCTCGCCGACGATGTTGCCCGGCGTGATCTCGGCGATCAGGATCGGCTCATCGACTTCGTCTTCCTGGTGGCGGAATACGCCGAGACAGCCGCTGGCCACCAGGTAGACGGCGTCGGCTGCCTCGCCCTGGCGAAACAGCGGCGTGCCGCCCGGAAGAACGAGGAGCGCCAGTTCGCGCTCGACCGCGATGAGGCTCCTGGTGTCGAGCTCGGCGAACAGCGGCGCATGCTGCAACGCCCGGCGTAGGCGCAGTCGGGAGGCGTCCTCGCTGGGGGCGACGATGCTCACCCTCGGCTCCTCATGGTCCGGTGAGGCCGTTGAGCGCCCAGCCGATGGTCTGGTCGGCGCGGGCCCACACCATTTCCCGCCATTTGTCGCCGGAGGGAAAGAAACGTTCCTTCATGTTGGCCTTGAGTTCGCGGCCCAGCGGCGAGGCGAGATCGCCGCGCTGATGCAGCCAGTTGTCGGCACGGACCGCTCCCAGTACCTCGGGCACCGGATAGGTGCCGTATTCGACGGCGATCGACGTGACCTCGGCGTCGGGCAGCTCCTGCGGAAAGGCATCGGTCATGCAGCCTACCACCACCGCCGAGGTCGAGGTGCCGCTCTCCGGCGAAGTCATCTCGCTGCCGTACCATGCCTTGGCCCGGGCGAATGACTTCGCCGCCGGTGATACCGCGCAGATCAGTTCGCCGTGGCCGAACGGACCGAGCCCGGTGTGGAAATCGATGATCCCGACGCGGCGCGCGCGCGACAGCTCCTCACGGGCGATGGCGCGGATGGTGCGATTGCTCCAGGTGGGTGCATTGCCGCCGAAAAAGATGCCGTCGGGATGGGTGTACTGGCCGGCGCTGATTGCGCCCTGCAGCCCGAAAGCGCCATGCTTCTGGGCATAGGCGGCGAACACGGCCTCGGTCGCGGCATTGGCGGCTTCGTTCCATTCGCGGGGCAGGATCGCATCGGCAAGGGCAAGGTAGCCGTCGTTCGCCGGATAGGCCTTGTCGTGATCGACGAAGTTGCGGTTGAGGTCGACGTTGTCCTCGGTTACCCGCCGGGTCCAGGCGAAGCCATGGGGATTGATGGCGTGGATCACGAGCGCACCGGTGTCCTTTGGCAGCTTCGCCGGCCCGCCGGTCCGGAGCCAGGCGATCTCGGCGCCGGATCCGCAATGGCCTTCGACGCCGTGCGTGCCGGCGATCAGCACCAGCATATTGGAGGCGTCGGCGGGCCCGAACCGTGCGGTGTCGAGATAGAGTGCCTCGCCGTTGGGGCCGCGCCCCTTGGGATTGAGCCACGAGCGCAGTGCGCCGCCGGCTGAGGCCGCCGCGCTGCAGAACTTGGGGCGTGCGTCGGCGTAGCTTTCGGAAAAGCACTCTGGAACTGAAGTCATCTAGTCCTCCCGCCGCCATCGTAGCCGGTTTGGCGGTGGCGCGGGAAGCGGCCGCTCCTAGCTGTCGTACTTGAGCAGCGTTTCGATCGGTATCTTCAGCCTCTTGCGGCCCTCGAGGAAGGTGAGTTCGATGACGCAGGCCGCCGCCGGCACCACGCCGCCCACCTGCTCCAGCAGCGTCGCCGCCGCGGCCAGGGTGCCGCCGGTGGCCAGGAGATCGTCGACCAGCACCACGCGCGCCCCCTTCTTGATGGCGTCCTGCTGGATCTCGATCGTGTCGGTGCCGTACTCCAGCGCGTAGGTATGGCGCACCGTCGTGCCGGGCAGCTTGCCCTGCTTGCGCAGCATCACGAAGCCGGTGCCGAGCGCCAGCGCCAAGGGCGCCGCCAGCAGAAAGCCCCGCGATTCGATGCCGGCCAGCACGTCGGGCTTGTAGGGCCGCAGCACGTCGGCCATCCGTTCGATGGTGGCGTGCCAGGCCTTGGCGTGCGCCAGCAGGGTCGAGATGTCGTAGAACAGGATGCCCGGCTTGGGAAAGTCCGGAATCGAGCGGATGTGTTTCTTGAGATCGATGTCCTTGGTCATGTCGTCTCGTCTTTCCTGAGGGAACTCAACTGTAGGCCGGGGGCGGTTCGAAACTGCGGTATTCCTTTTCCAAGAGCTTGGCGAACTGGATACAGCTGTAGTCGCCGTACTGCGGGCCGACGATCTGGACGCCGACCGGCAGGCCGTCCGCGGTCAATCCGATCGGCGCCGCCGTCGCCGGGAGGTAGGTAAGGCCCGCGTAGCCGGCCCAGAAGATCTGGTCGACCACCGGAACCTTGTTGTTGTTGACCGCGATGGTCCGCAGATGGCGCAGGCCCTTCTGGTCGTGCGGGAAGGCCGCCGTCACCGCGACCGGACACAGCATCAGGTCGTAGTCCTCGAAGAAGGCGTCCCACGCCAGCCGCATGCGGTGACGCTTTTCGTTGAGCTGCAGCCAGGTGCGGTGCGGGAGCGAATTGCCGCGCTGCATCTGGGCAAAATAACTCCTGTCATCCGGCGCCAGGCCTGCCGCATCCTTTAGCGCCTGTTCGTAGACCTGGTCGCTCATGCGCGCCGACGTCGCTGCGCGCAGCAGGCGGACAAAGACGTCGCTGAGCTCGGCGGTGTCGATGGCGGGGCGCGCCGTCATGCTCACCTTGGCCTTCTTCTTGGCGAGGAAGTCGGCGAGTTTCTGGAGCTGCTCCTGCACCGAGCTGTCGACCTCGGCGTTGGGATCGCTGAGCAGCACCGCCACCTTGAAGTCGCGCAGCTTCTTCTTTTCCGGGCGCGGCAGGTTGAGCGTCCAGCCGCGGCCGTCGATCGCGTCGGGGCCGGCCATGACATCCATGGCGACCTCGAGATCGCCGGCGCTGCGTGCCAGCGGACCGACGACGCCGATGTCGCCGTAGGCGACGTTGCCGGCAAGCGCATGACCCTTGGGACAGACGACGCCCCAGGTCGGCTTGTGGCCATACACGCCGCAATAGTGCGCGGGGTTGCGGATAGAGGCGCCGATGTCGCTCCCGGCCTCGATGCCGGTGAGGCCGGCGGCCAGCGCCGCGCCCGAACCGCCCGACGAGCCGCCCGGCGTGCGGCCGAGATCCCACGGGTTGTTGGTCGAGCCGTAGACTTCGTTGTAGCTCTGCCAGTCGGCCAGGTTCAGTGGGACGTTGGTCTTGCCGAACAGTATCACCCCGGCCTTGCGCATGCGCTGCACGACCAGCGAGTCGGTCTTGACGATGGCATCCTTGAACGCCGGGTCGCCCCAGGTTGTCGGGTAGCCCGCGATGTCGAAGGATTCCTTGATGGTCATCGGCACGCCGTGCAGCGGTCCCAGCTTCTTGCCCGCCTTCACCGCCTTGTCGGCGGCCTTGGCCTGCTTGCGGGCACCCTCGATGTCGGTGGCGATGATGGCGTTGAGTTCGGGGTTATAGGCCTCGACCCGCTTCAGATAGAGGTCGAGCAGTTCGAGGCAGCCGATCTTCCTTTTCCGGACCGCGGCGGCAAGCTGCTTGGCGGTCTGGAAGGGCAGGGCAAGCGACATGGGAGAGTTTCCGTTCCGGCAATGGACGCGTCCATTGCCCGTACCATATTGTGCCGGCCGCCGTGAAGAAACTCCCCTCCCGCTACCACAAATACGCGCTGCCGGTCTGCACGACGTTCTTCATGACGTTCCTCGTGTCAGGCGTGGCCACCTACCGCGTGCTGGGCTGGGACGTGCGGATGGTGAATAACTGGATGGCCTCATGGATGATCTCGTGGGCCGTCGCGGCGCCGACCATGTACTGGGTGATGCCTTTGGTCCGGCGTATGCTCGACCGGGTTATCGAGAAGTAGGCCGCGGCCGCACGCGCGCGGTCGGCTCGGCGACCAGCGGGTCGTCCGGCCAATAGTGGCGTGGGTAGCGCCCCTTCAGTTCCGCCTTCACGGACTTGTAGCCGGTGGCCCAGAAGCTCGCGAGATCGCGCGTCACCTGCACCGGCCGCCGGGCCGGCGACAGCAGGTGCACGGTGAGGGGCACTTTGCCCCCGGCGATCCGTGGCGTGTCGCTCAAGCCGAACATCTCCTGCAGGCGCACCGACAGCGTCGGCTCCGACGGATTTGTGTAGTCGATCGGTACCCGCGAGCCGCTCGGCACCTCGATGTGCGTCGGCAACAGCCGGTCGAGTTCGCGCTGCCGATCCCATGGCACCAGGGTCTGGAGTGCCGCCGCGAGATCGATGCGCGTCAGGTGATCGCGGCGCGACACGCCGTCGAGGAACGGCGCCAGCCACGTCTCGAGTGTGGCGCCCAGCACCGCGTCGGAGAGGTCGGGCCAGCTCTCGTCGTGGGCGCGCATGAAAGCCACGCGCTCGCGCCATTTGGCCAGGTCGTCGCTCCATGGCAGAGCGCCGAGGCCGAGTTGGCGGATGCCGTCGAGCATGGCGGCCTTCAGGGCGTCGGTGTCGGGCCTTGGCAGCGCCTTGTCCTCCAGCGATAGCGCGCCGAGGCGTCGACGCCGGCGGGCCAGCACCGCCCCATCGCGCGGGCTCCAGCGCACGATCTCCTCGGTCACGATGCGGTCGGCGCAAAAATCCTCGATTTCGGCAGCGGTGATCGGGGCGGCGAGAAAGATGCGCGAGTCCTGGGCCGAGCCGTCGAGATCGGCCACGACCAGGAACTCCTCGTTGTCCATCGGATCGCCCTCGGGCAACGCAGCGCCCCGGCCGCCCGACAGCAGGTAACGTCCCGCCGTACCGGCGCGCCGCCGGCCGATGCGGTCGGGATAGGCCAGCGCCAGCAGGGCACCGGTCATGGAACTGTCGGAATCCTTGCCCTGTGTCAGCCTGCGTGCCGCCTCGAGGATCTGTCGCGGCGCCTTTCCCGCGAGCGCGATGTCGACCCTGTGCCGCAGGTCGGCGTCGCGTTGCCCCGGCGGCAGGCGCAGGAAATCGCGCTCGCCCAGGATGGCGACCAGCAACGCGGCGATCTTGCCCTGGCCCAGTTCGCGGCCCTTGAGTATGAGATGGGCGAGGCGTGGATGCTGGCCGAGGCGGGCCATGGCGCGGCCGTGTGGCGTGATGATGCCCGCTTCGTTGACGGTACCGAGGTCGGTCAACAGCGCACGCGCCGTGGCGAGCGCTGCGGCCGGCGGCGGTGTCAGCCACGGCAGGCTGGCGGCGTCGCCCGCGCCCCAGGCCGCCAGTTCTAGCGCCAGCGGCGCCAGATCGGCATCGAGAATCTCCGGTGGCGTGAAGGGCAGGAGTCCACGCTGCGATTCCCGGGCCCACAGGCGGTAGCACACGCCCGGCTCCAGTCTGCCGGCACGGCCACGGCGCTGATCGGCCGAGGCCTGGCTCACGCGCACCGTCTCCAGCCGCGTCATGCCCGAGCGCGGCGAGAAGCGCGGCACCCGCATCAGGCCGGAATCGATCACGATCCGCACGCCCTCGATGGTGAGGCTGGTCTCGGCGATCGAGGTCGCCAGCACCACCTTGCGACGGCCGGCCGGCGAGGGGGCGATGGCGCGATCCTGCTCGGCCGGTGAGAGGTCGCCGTAGAGCGGCGCGATGTCGATCGTGGGGTCGAGGCCCCGCAGGCGTTCCTCGACGCGACGGATCTCGCCGACGCCCGGCAGGAACACCAGCGCGCTGCCGCTCTCCTCGGCCAGCGCCCGGCGGATCGCCGCAGCTACCGTGTCCTCGATCCGCTCTGCCGCTTCGCGGTCGAGATGGCGCGTTTCGACCGGGAACATGCGGCCCGCGGATTCGATGACCGTCGCGCCACCCAGCCTCTCCGCGACGGGACCGGGATCGAGCGTCGCCGACATGGCGACCACGCGCAGGTCCTCGCGCAGCGCCGTCTGTGCCTCGCGCACCAGGGCGAACGACAGGTCGGTTTCCAGGCCACGCTCGTGCAACTCGTCGAAGATCACGCAGCCGATGCCGTCGAGCGACGGGTCGTCCTGCAGCATCCGCAGGAACAGCC
>JACPVT010000226.1 GCA_016191685.1 Rhodospirillales bacterium
CGTCGCCAGGAACGCGCGAACGGCTTCTACAGTCATGTCACGGCAACCTTGAACGGAAGGGCAGGGCAACCTAGCGTCGCGCCGCGTCTTTCGGAAGGCGCGCGAAAGAGAGATTTGCGATGAACGAGCAGTGGATGGCGACGGCCTACACGATTTCGACCTGGATCCTGCCCGCGGTCCTCGCCATCACCCTGCACGAGGCGGCGCATGGCCTCGTCGCCTACCGGTGCGGCGATCGCACGGCGTGGCAGCTCGGCCGCGTCACCCTCAATCCCCTGAAGCACATCGACCCCTTCGGCACGATCGTGTTGCCGGGCCTGCTCCTGTTGCTGCGGGTGCCCTTCATCTTCGGCTACGCCAAGCCCGTTCCGGTGAACTTCCGCGCGCTCGGCAATCCCCGCCGCGACATGATCTGGGTCGCAGCGGCCGGACCCGCCGCCAACATCCTGCTGGCGGTGACGGCGGGCCTGTTGGCGCATCTCGTCGTCTTCCTGCCGGCGGTGGCGGAGGAATGGAGCCTGCTCAATCTCGAGAACGCGATCGCCATCAACGTGGTCCTCGCCGTCTTCAACATGATCCCGCTGCCGCCGCTCGACGGCGGCCGCGTCGCCGTCGGGCTGCTGCCGGATGCGCTGGCGGCGCCACTGGCGCGGCTCGAGCCCTTCGGCATGACCATCCTCCTCGGCGCGCTGTTCATCCTGCCGCTGGTCGGCCAGCAGCTCGGCAGGAACCTGGATGTCATGGGATGGCTGCTCACGCGTCCCGTCGGCGTCACCATCGATTTCATTCTCCGGATGACGGGCAATGCCTGAGCATGTGACCATCCGCGTCACCCTGGAGTCTGGAAATCTTCAATCTTTACCTCGCCCTGGGCGCCATGACGGCGCAGCAGACCTTCGCGACGCTCGGCCGCTCGACGGTGCCGCTGATCGCCGCCGCCATCGTCGTCGACCTGGAGGTCGATCCGGCGCTGGTCGGCGTCTATCTCGCCATCGGTTCGGTCGCGGGCTTCGTCACCACCATGGGCTGCGGCGGCTTCATCCTGCGCTACGGCGCGCTCCGCATGACGCAGGTCGGCATGCTGGGGCTCGGCATCGGGCTTGCCGTCACCACCGCGGGCTGGTTGCCGCTGTTCGCGCTGGGCGCCTTCGTGGGCGGCCTCGGCCAGGCGCTCTCGACGCCCTCCAGTTCGCACCTGCTCGGGCGCCTCTCGCCGCGGCATCTAGCGCCGCTCGTCTTCTCGCTCAAGCAGACCGGCGTGCCGGCCGGGTTGATGCTGGCGGGCATCGTCGCGCCGGCGCTGGTCGCGGCCGGCGGCTGGCGGCTGGCGCTCCTCGTCATCGCCGGCCTCTGCCTGCTCACGGTGGCGGCGCTGCAGCCGCTGCGCGCGCGCTTCGATACTGACCGCAATCCCGCCCAGCCGCTGTCACCGGCCGACATCCGCGCCAACGTCGCGGGCGTCCTGCGTGATCCGGCGCTGCGCACCATGTGCGTGGCGATGTTCAGCGTCGTCGGCCTGCAGTCGCTCTTCACCGGCTTCTTCGTGCTCTATCTCGTGCGTGGCCTCGGCTACGACCTCGAACGCGCCGGCCTGGTGTTCGCCATCGCCGTCGCCGTCGCAGTGCCGGCGCGTATCGGCTGGGGCTGGCTCGCCTCGCGCCTGGTGAAGCCCGCGACCCTGCTGTCGCTGCTCGGCGTCGCCATGGCCGCCGCCGCGACGCTGGCCGCCGTCATCGATCCCGCCTGGCCGACCTGGGCCGCGGCCGTGATCGCCACCGCCTTCAGCGTGACCGCGGTGAGCTGGCACGGCGTCCTGTTGGCCGAGGTGGCGCGCCTCTCGCCCTCGGGCCGCATCGGCGCCACGACCGGCGCGGTACTGGCATTCGGCGACGCGGGCTCGCTGGTCCTGCCGCTGCTGTTCAGCGCCGCGCTGTCGCTCACCGGCGGCTATGCCGGCGGCTTCCTGATCGGCGCGGCCCTGGCGCTGGGGGTGGGGGTGACGGGGCTGTGGCGGCGGGTCAGTCGCGGCGCCTGAGCCATGGCCGCGACCTGTTCCGCCCGCCCGCCTTGTGCTAAAAGATCATATCTGCGGATTGCGTCGGGCGGCCTCTAGCTTTGATCAATCTTTCGAACTATTTCGCCCTGGACGTCGATCCCTCGCAGGCCTTGCCGGGGACATACAACTACACGCTCGTCCTGCTGTCGTACCTGGTCGCGGCGCTCGGCGGCTATGCCTTCCTCCAATTCGCTACCCGGATCGCCGAGCTGCGCGACCTCGGCCTGCGCTACGGCTGGCTCGCCATCGGCGCCATCGCGATGGGCGGCGGCATCTGGGCGATGCACTTCGTCGGCATGCTGGCCCATGTCCTGCCGATCCCGGTCTCCTACGACCCCTGGATCACGGCGGTGTCGATCGTGCCGGCGATACTGGCGGCCGGCATCGCCCTGCATGTCGTCGCACGGCCGGTGGTCAGCACCGGTCGGCTGCTGGTCGGCGGCACCCTGATGGGGGCGGGCATCGGCGCGATGCACTACACCGGCATGTCTGCGCTGGAGCTCAATGCCCTCGTTCGCTACGACCCGGCCCTGTTCGCGGCATCGGTTTTCGTGGCCGTTGGCCTCGCCATCCTGGCGCTCGAGGTCTGGCACTGGCTCAACAAGGCGCCGCTCACCAGGTTCGGCTGGGTCCAGGAGGCCGCAGGCGCGCTGATCCTGGGCCTCGCCGTGACGGCGATGCACTACACGGCGATGGCATCGACCTATTGCTTCGCCACGGCCGACCGGGGCCGCAGCGCGGTCGGGCTCGATCATTCCGTCTTTGCCGCCGCCGTCGCCCTGATCGCGTCGCTCGTCCTGCTGATGGCCATCGTTGCCGTGATTTTCGATCGGCGCGTCGCACTGGAAACGAGCATGCGCGAAGAGGTGATGGACAGCCATCAGCGAACGCGCGAGCAGCTTTTCCAGTCGCAGAAGATGGAGGCGGTCGGCCAGCTCACGGGCGGCGTGGCGCACGATTTCAACAACATCCTGACGATCGTGCTCGCCAACGCCGATGCCCTGCTCGAGGACTCCCGCACACCACCCGAAGTCGCCAAGCGGGCGCAGCGGATCTGGGATGCCGGCCAGAAGGCCGCTGAATTGACGCGTCAGCTTCTGGCCTTCTCTCGCAAGCAGGTGCTGAAGCCGGAGAAATCCGACCTCAACGATCTCGTGGCGACGACTGGCCGGTTGTTGCGGCGGACGCTGGGCGAGCACGTCGTCGTTCAGACTGTCGCCGCCCCCGACCTCTGGGCGGTCGATGTCGACCGCACCCAGGTCGAGACCTCGCTCATCAATCTCTGCATCAACGCGCGCGACGCCATGCCCGGGGGCGGCCGCCTGGTCATCGAGACGAGGAACGTCACGCTCGACCGCAACTACGTCGCGCGGCAGGAGGACGAGGACCTGGCCCCCGGCGACTACGCGATGCTGTCCGTCACCGATACCGGCTCCGGCATGCCGCCCGAGGTTCTGGGCCGGGTCTTCGAGCCGTTCTTCACCACCAAGGAGGTCGGCAAGGGCACCGGTCTCGGTCTCAGCATGGTCTACGGCTTCATCAGGCAGTCGAACGGCCATATCGCGATCAGCAGCGAACCGGGCCGCGGCACCACGGTGCGGATGTACTTCCCGCGCAGCAAACAGGCAGTGGTGGCGGCGGGGGTGGTCCGCAGGGATCCCCTGCCGGGCGGCAGCGAGCGCATTCTCGTCGTCGAGGACGAGGAATCGGTGCGCGCCGTCATCGGCGAGCAGTTGCAGAGCCTGGGCTACGAGGTGAAGCTGGCCGGCAGCGCCGAGGAGGCGCTCGCGGAACTTCGCGCCAGCCGGTTCGATCTTCTTCTCACCGATGTCGTCATGCCGGGCCGCCTCAATGGCAAGGGCCTGTCCGAGGAAGTCGCCCGCCGGTGGCCCGATACGCGTATCGTCTTCATGTCGGGCTATCCGGAGAACGTGCTCACGCACGACGGCCCATTGGACGGCGGCGTGATGCTGATGGCGAAGCCGCACCTCAAGGCCGACCTCGCCAGGATCATTCGCAGTGCACTCACCCATGATGAAGGATCCGGCTTCGCCCAGCCGGCGCCGGTGGCAGAAGCGTAGGGCTTGTTGCGTCTATGTGGGAGTGAGTCATGAGGAACGCGAGCAGAAACGATCTGGTGAAACTTTTCATCGACGATCTGACCGACTACGCGATCGTCTCGCTCGACCCTCATGGCGTCATCGTGAGCTGGAACGCCGGCGCCGAGACTCTCCTCGGATACGCCGCGAAGGAGATCGTCGGCCGGCGGCATTCCGACCTCTATACCAAATCGGACGCCTTGACCGGCAACTCCAACACGGCGCTCAAGGATGCCTTGCAGTGGGGGCGGCACGAAGCGATGGCCCGTCTCGCCCGCAAGGATGGCACCATGGTCGAGGCCCGGATCCTCCTCCGGCCGCTCTCCGATCCGTGGACGAGGCTCGCCGGTTTCGGAATGCTGGCTTACGACGTCGGCAGGCTGGCGCACATCGTCGCCGACCAGGCCGACCCGGCGGCGGTGAAAGTCCTGCCGCGTCGGTCGATCACCAAGATCCTGGTCGTCGACGACAATGACGGCGTCCTCGAGGAGGCGGTGGAACAGCTCACCAGCCTCGGCTACGAGGTCGTCTCGGCATCGAACGGCGCCCAGGCGCTCGAGGTTCTGAAAAAGGAGACTGACGTCGACCTGCTGTTCACAGACGTCGTCATGCCGGGCGACCTCGGCGGTCGCGCCCTGGCCGAAAGAGCCAGGCAGATGCGCCCCGGCCTGAAAGTGCTCTTCGCCTCGGGATATTTCGAGGGCGCCCTCGTGGGCAAGGGCGACCTCGAGACCGACGTCCGGTTCCTCACCAAGCCGTACGTCAAGCGCGAACTCGCCAAGAAGATCGAAGAGACGCTGAAGTCTGCCCGCTGAGGGGCGGACCTTCGGACGCTCAGGCGGACTGTGCGCGTCTCGCGCGCATCATGAAGCGCGCGGTCCGGAAGAAAAAGCAAAGGGCGGAGACTCCATGACTGAGGACAGCAGCACCTTCTGGAAGAAATCCCGCGTGGAATTGCGGGCCGCCGGCTTCGAGCCGGACGCCACCGCCGGGACTACGGCCGTCGTCACCATCGCCAGCGCCTGGACCAACGCGCACCGCTGCAACAACCGGGTTCGGACCATTGCCGACCTGCTGATCGAGATCCTGGCCGAGCGCGGCGGGCAGGGGCTGGTCGTGGGTGCCCCGGCGGTGTCCGATGCGCTGACCCAAGGCACGCCCACGGCGGGCTACAGCCTGGTGTCGCGCGACGTGGTGGCCGACTGCTTCGAGATCGGCCACTACGCCCATCACGGCGACGCCATGATCGTGATCTCCGGCTGCGACAAGACGGGCGCCGCCGCGCTGATGCCGCTCGCCCGCACCAACGCTTTCGGACTGGTGCTCTATCCCGGCACCAGCTCGCCCGGCCGCGTCTCCTTCGGCGCCTGGGCGGGCAAGGGCAACAACCTCACCATCATGGATTATGTCGAGGGCCGGGCCGCCAACGAGGCCGGCCGCATTTCCAGCGAGGAGCTTGGCGAACTCGAGCGCAACGTCATGCCGGGCAGCGGCACCTGCGGCGCCATGTTCACCGCCAACACCATGAGTACGCTGGCCGAGGCGATCGGCATGATGCTGCCGCGCGGCGCCTCGCACCCGGCAGACTATAAAGCCGGCAGTGACATCCACGCCGACGTCCGCGCCCAGGCCCGCGCCTCGGTCGACGCGCTCTATCGCCTGATGGAGCGGGGCCTCAGGCCGCGCGACATCATGACGGAACGCGCCTTCGAGAACGCCATCACCACGGTCTATGCCATGGGCGGCTCGACCAACATGTATCTCCACCTTCTTGCC
>JACPVT010000227.1 GCA_016191685.1 Rhodospirillales bacterium
ATTGATTGCAATTATTTCCTCTTTGACATAGAACGGCTTCTTCTCATTACTCATTTGACCAAACGACAAGCGATACTTGAGCTCAAGATCGTACTCGTTTATTTGCGGCTTCGACTCGGCTATCACCCTCGACTCGATGGCGCCGGTCAGCGGCCAGCAGCCGAGCGTGCGAAAACGCACGCTGCGTCTTGCCGTCCTCTCGCCGGGCAGGAAGCGCATGCGCTCGTCGTCGACGGCGATCAGGGCGCCGTCGCGCTCGACCACGAAGCGCTCGGCCGCGAGATAGAGCGGCACGATCGGGATCGCTTCCGCCTGGATGTAGGTCCAGATGTCGAGCTCGGTCCAGTTCGACAACGGGAACACGCGCATCGTGTCGCCCGGCCTGAGACGCGTGTTGAAGACCCGCCACAGTTCGGGCCGCTGGTTGCGCGGATCCCAGACATGGCCGGCGCTGCGGTGGGAGAAGATGCGTTCCTTGGCCCGCGCCTTCTCCTCGTCGCGCCGGCCGCCGCCGAAGGCGGCATCGAAGCCGTGAGTGTCGAGGGCGTCCTTCAGCGCCTCGGTCAGCATCAGGCGCGAATATTCGCCGGTCTCGGTGTCGAACGGATTGACGCCGGCGCGTGCGGCTTCCTGGTTGGCATGGACCAGCAGCTCGAGCCCGTAGTCGGCGGCCATGCGGTCGCGGTGCCGCACCAGCGCGCGGAAGTCCCAGCCCGACGCGATGTGCAGGAAAGGAAAAGGTGGCGGCGCCGGGAAGAACGCCTTGCGGGCGAGATGCAGCATGACGCTCGAGTCCTTGCCCACCGAATAGAGCATCACGGGCCTGGCGAACTCGGCCACGACCTCGCGCAGGATGTGGATCGCCTCGTCTTCCAGGCGTTGCAGATGGGGCGACAGTCCGCTGCGGCCGGCGGGCCGGGCATTCGACTGCTTGTCTTCGACCGCGAGAGCGGGGACTGGCGGAGACATGGTGATTCTACTTTCCTGTCGGCGGAGCGGTGGGGCGGTGGATGCCGCATTCGGTCTTCTCGAAGCCGCGCCACCGACCGGCGCGCTGGTCCTCGCCGAAGCGCGCGGCCGTGGTGCAGGGCGCGCAGCCGATCGATGCGAAGCCCTGTGCGGCCAGCGGATGCGGCGGCAGATGGTGGCGGGCGACGTAATCGGCGATATCGGCCGCGCTCCAACTCGCAAGCGGATTGACCTTGATATGGACGCCGTCGGCCTCGAACACCGGCAGGTCGGCGCGCGTCGCGGCCTGGAAACGCTTGCGGCCGGTGATCCAGGCATCGAACGGAACCAAAGCGCGCTCCAGCGGCGCCACCTTGCGGAAGGCGCAGCAGCCGTCGGGATCCCACACTGCGCGACTGGCATCAGCATCGAGGCGCGCCACCTCCTCGGCCGTGGGGCCGACGCTCCGCAGGCCGCTCAAGCCAAGATGGGCCACCAGCCGGTCGCGATACTCGAGCGTCTCGACGAAGTGTCGGCCGGTGTCGACGAACAGCACCGGGGTCGCCGGATCGAGGGCGGCGACGAGATGCAGCAGCACGGCCGATTCGGCGCCGAACGACGAGACGACCGCGATCCGGCCCGGAAAAACATCCCGCAGTGCCGCCGTGAGGACCTGCGCGGGCGGCGCGTAGCCCAGACGGCGCTGAAGGTCGGCAACGCGTTCGGCGGACGGCGACGGCAGCTCTCGCTTATAGGGTTCGGGCATGGCTCCGCTCCTGCCGGCATGGCCTGCCGGGATCGACGGCTTGAAGGTTTGAACTGTCTCGGACGCGTCGGTTCAGGCGAACCGACAGGCCATGCGGCGCAAGCCGCATCGACAGGTCGGGCGGAACAGGCGGAGGTGATTCCGGGTCATCGCTGTCACTCTCTCTTCGGCCGAGCTCACGAAAAATCTCGTGACGCCCGCGGTCTTTCGACCCTGCTGAAATGCCCTCGATCGCGTCCGGAGACAATGATTGCGGTTGCCGAATTCATGCCGACTCGCGGCAGGAAATCGAGGTGGGCGGTCGTTTCGACGAAAGGTTTTTCTGGGGCGTGCCGGAGAGGCACTGCGCCAGCCTGTCACCGACGCCCAAAGACCGAACGCGTAGCAACCGGACCGCCCCCGGGGCGTTTGATCTTGCTCAAGGCGGCCCGGGCCCGTGCCGGCCACGGTTCCCGACTTGGAGGTCATCGATGTCTCTCAAAAGGATCCGACTGGAACTCGCCCGCACCCCGGATCATCCGGACGGCAGCCCACGCCACGGCTATGAATTCGTGGCCCCGCTCGACGCCGGCGGCCATCTGGTCGCCGCCGGTTGGCAGAAGGCCAGGGACGCCTGCATGGTCCGCCGCTTCTGGGCCGGCGCCGACGACGAGCATGGCCGGCTGATCCATCGCCGCGACGGCAAGTGGGCGTTTTCCTATGCTGCCGGCGATGACGACGACGAGCCGATCTTCCGCTTCGACAAGCATGTCTTCCGCCAGGGCGAGTATGTCTCGGTGACCGAGCACGACGGCGTGACGCGCCCTTTCAAGGTGGTCGATGTCCGCGCCGCGGTCGCCAGCGCCGCCTGAGCGCGTTCGGCAGTTTCCACCAGCGGCGACGCGAGGGACCGGCATGACGACGACGGCTTTGCTGCATGATTTCTGCGCCCGACGCGGCGACCTCGCTGCGCGGTGCCGGCATTGCGGCGCCCGGGAGTTCAACATCTGCCAGGCCCTCGATCCGGGGCTGCAGGAAAAGCTGTTCGCGCTGGCGCTCCGGCTGCAGCTGGGCAAGCGCGAGCCCGTGTTCGCGGCCGGTGATCCGGCCCACTACGTCTACAATCTGACCGAAGGCATGGTCTGCCTGTCACGCAGCCTGGCCGACGGCCGCCGGCAGATCCTGGGCTTTCTCCTGCCGGGCGACTTCATCGGCTTCGAAGCGGGCGAGACCCATCGCTGCGACGCCGAAACCCTGACCGAGGCGAAAGCCTGCCGCTTCGAGCGGGCGGTCTTCGACGGGTTCCTGCAGGACAATCCCGAGACAGCTCTGCGCCTGTTGCGCATGGCCTCCAGTGAGCTTGCGCAAGCGGCGCGTCACGAGGTACTTCTGGGTCGCAAAACGGCGGTCGAGCGAATCGCCAGCTTCCTGCTCGACCTGCGCGATCGGTCCGGTGAGCGGCACCTGCGCACCCAGCCGCTGGCACTGCCCATGACGCGCAGCGAGATCGCCGACTACACGGGTCTTACGATCGAGACCGTGAGCCGGGTGCTCGGCCGGCTGAGAACGGACAAGGTCATCGAGCTGGCAAGCACGAGCGCGGTGCGCGTAATCGACGAGGCCGCGCTGGAACGGATGGCGGGGCCTGCTTGACCTGCATCAAGTGCGCTCCGGCATCGGCGTGGCACATGTTCGACAACGACCATCAGGAGGATGCCAATGGCTTACAAGACCATTCTGGTTCATTGCGACGCCGCCAAGAACGTCGGCCATCGGCTGGGTGTGGCGGCCGAGCTGGCCCAGCAACAGGGCGCGCATCTCGTGGGCTTCCACGCCCGTCCGCCCTTCCAGACGCCGGTCTTCTTCGACGGCGGCTTTCCGATGGACGACTTCTTCAAATCGTACGAGGCCAGCGTCAAGGCCGATCTGGCCGTCGCCTCGGCCGCCTTCGAAAAGGCGACCAAGGGCCGCCACCTGTCGACGGAATGGCGGGTCGTCGACGGCTTCGTCGAAAATGACCTGGCCGTTCAGGCCCGCTATGCCGATCTGCTCGTGCTCGGGCAGGCCGATCCGGAGAGCACCCTGCCGACACCCGCGGACCTGCCCGAAGCGGTGGCGCTGACCAGCGGCCGGCCCGTCCTCGTGGTGCCGCATATCGGCGTCACCACGCCTCCCGGCAAGACCGTGATGCTGTGCTGGAACGCGAGCCGCGAGAGCGCGCACGCGGCCACCGAGGCCCTTCCTTTCCTGAAGTCCGCCGCCAAGGTGATCGTACTGGCAATCGACGCCAAATCATCGCCGGCCGGTCACGGCGCCGAGCCGGGCGCCGACGCGGCGACCTGGCTCGCCCGTCATGGCGTCAAGGTCACGGTCCAGCGCGATGTCGCGGCCGATACCGACATCGGCGCCACGATCCTGTCGCGCGCCGCCGACCACGCCGTCGACCTGATCGTGATGGGTCTCTATGGCCACTCGCGGATGCGCGAGATGGTGCTGGGCGGCGCCAGCCGCACCTTGCTCGGCAGCATGACCGTACCCGTGCTCATGGCCCACTAATTCACTGCACCGCATCGAGGGAGGTCTCCAATGCGCATCCTGTCCACATTGGCAGCCGTCGCCGTTCTCACGAGCCTGCCGCTTGCGTCCCATTCCCAATCACCACCCGCCAGTGACCCCCATCATCCGGACAAGGCGCAGGCCGCGCCCGCCAAAACGGGCGGCGGTATGATGATGGGTGAGGGTGGCGACATGAGCCGCATGATGGCCATGATGCACGGTGGCATGATGGGTGGCGGCATGATGGGCGACATGCCGCTGAAACACGTCGAGGGCCGCCTCGCCTTCCTGAAGACGGAGCTGAAGATCACGCCGGCCCAGGAGCCGCAGTGGACCAAGTTCGCAGATGTCGTCCGCACCACCGCCAAGAGCGCGCAGGCCGCGAAGCCGCCGATGAAGCACGGCGGCATGAAGCAGTCGACCGCACCCGACCGCCTCGGCCACTACGAGAAGACATTGGCCGCGAGGCTGGAAACGGTTCGAGCGCTGAAGGCTGCCGTCGATCCGCTCTACGCCTCGCTCAGCGACGACCAGAAGAAGGTCGCCGATGAGCTGCTGATGGGCCCGATGGGAATCATGTGACGGCGCACGCTGGGAGCCGGGACTTGAGTCCGCCCAATTGGCGGAGATTGAAGTCGCAGTAGCCAGCAGGGACGCCTGCGTCTCCAGGCCAATGGCGCCCAATGCCACGCGACAATCCCGACCGTGGTCCGACACCGAACGCTCGCTAGGGCTTTCGGCGCCGAGAGTCGACGTCGATACGTTCCTGTTTCGCCCTGATTTCGGGTGGCCATGTGCTCTTGATGAAGGCCAGGGTCGCCGCAATCTCTTTGTCGGTCAAACGCAACGCGAACGCCGGCATGTCGGTCTGGTACCCCTTTGGGTAGGCCGCCGGGCCATCTTTTGTAATCCGGAAAAGCACGCCGTCGGGATGGTGCCATGTATGCCCCGACACATCATGCGGCGGCGCCGGCAACCGGCCGTTCGGTAGCCGTTTCTGCCAGTTGGGCTGTCCTTCAAGAGATGCGCCGTGGCAGGCCGCGCAGGTTTCCGCATAGAGACGCCGGCCGATCTCGATCTGCGGCGCCAGCGCCGGGCCCCAGGCGAAAAAAGCCGCACCGGCGGCAACGATGACCAGCACGACCGACAGGCCCAGATGGACCGATCTTCTCGACAGCGAGGGCGATAGTGATGCCTTTGGCATTCTACTGCTCATCGTCCTCGCTAGGCCGGGTTTGGAGCCGACATTCCGACTCGACACAGATCACGTGCAGCACCCGGGCGGGCCGTTTACAGGTCACCGCATAGACGATCAGCGCCGCAGACAGCTGCGTTGGAACGACGCGTTCGGGCACGCACGCGTTCCGCTCGAGAACCGACAACAGTTCCCGATCGTTGGCGTAGGCCCTGCTTGCCATCGACGGGGCGGCGACAAGCAGGGCTCCAATTGCGATCGACATCAAGAAGGACTTCGCCATAGAGCACGTCTCCGTGCCTTGCCGCCCGTCAATGCGCCTTGCCGATCTTGGTTACGGTGATGGCGCCATTGACGCGATCGGCCTCGAACTCGATCTTTTCGCCGGCCTTGACCTTGTCGAGCATCGCCGGATCGGCAACTCGGAACACCATCGTCATGGAATCCATGTCGAGCTTCTTGATCGGCCCGTGCTTGAGCGTGATCTTGCCGGCGGACTTGTCGATCTTGACCACTTCGCCCTTGACCATGTCGCCATCGGCCCAAGCGGTGCCGACCGTGAAGAACACCGCGAGTGCGATGGAAAGCAGAGTCCTGAACATGCGAATCTCCTTTATGGCTTGATGCGAACTACTCGACGACGATGGTTCCGAACATGCCGGACTGGCGATGGCCGGGGATGAGGCATGAGAAGTCGAACGTGCCGGCCTTGGTAAACTGCCAGACGATCTCGGCGGTCTTCTTCGGCTTCACCCGGCGGGCGTTCGGGTCGTCGTGCTCCATGTCGGGATTCTTCTCCATCTCCTTCATGTGCTTGAGGTTGTCCTCGAGCGTTGCGACCACGAATTCATGGTCGACTTCACCATTGTTGCGGAGCTGGAAGCGCACCTGCTCGCCTTTGCGGATCTTGAGGGTGTCGGGAACGAACAGCATCTTGCCGTCGGACTCGCGCATCACGATCTGGACGATGCGCGCCGGCTTCTTGGGATCGCCCGGCTTGCCGTAGGCCGTCTCCGCCGGATGATCGTGCCCTTCGCCCGGCTTGTGGCCCGGAGCGGCAAGGGCACCGGCCGAGAGCAGGCCGACGGCGAGAACGGTTGCGAGCACGCGTTGCAATATCATTGGAGGCTCCTGTCTAAGGTTACTTGTGACCACTATGTGAGCTTGGCTTGACGACTTTCAGCGCTTCGCCGGGCTTGACGGCCGGCGTAGGCGTGGATGCCCGTGTGGCGGCAGGGGGTGGGCCGGTCCATTGATAGGCGACGGTGCCCGGCGGGTGCTTGTACCAGCCGGGATCCTTGTAATCGCCCGCCGCCAGACCCTCGCGCACCTTCACGACCGTGAACATGCCGCCCATCTCGACCGGCCCGAACTGGGCGAAGCCGGTCATCATCGGCAGCGTGTTGTCGGGCAGCGGCATTTCCATCTCGCCCATGTCGGCCATGCCGGCCGAGCCCATCGCCATGTAGTCGGGCACCATGCGGCGCATCTGCCTGGAAAATTCACGTTTGTTGACGCCGATGAAGGTTCGGATGTCGTGCCCCATCGCGTTCATCGTGTGGTGCGACTTGTGGCAATGCAGCGCCCAGTCGCCGGGGTAGATCGCATCGAATTCGTAGGCGCGCATGGCGCCGACGGGGATATCGATGGTGACCTCCGGCCAGCGCGCCTCCGGCCGCACCCAGCCACCGTCGGTGCAGGTCACCTCGAAGTCGTAGCCGTGCATGTGGATCGGATGGTTGGTCATGGTGAGGTTGCCGACCCGCACGCGCACGCGGTCGCCCTTGGCCACGACCAGAGGATCGATCCCCGGGAACACCCGGGTATTGAAGGTCCACATGTTGAAATTCAGCATCTCCGCGACCTTGGGAATGTAGTTGCCCGGGTCGATGTCGTAGGCGGAGAGCAGGAACACGAAGTCGCGGTCGACGCGATGCAGCTTGGGATCGCGCGGATGAACCACGAAGAAACCCATCATGCCCATCGCCATCTGCACCATTTCGTCGGCATGCGGGTGGTACATGAAGGTCCCGCTTTTCATGAGTTGGAACTCGTAGACGAAGGTCTGGCCCGGCTTGATGTGCGGCTGGGTGAGGCCGCCGACCCCGTCCATGC
>JACPVT010000228.1 GCA_016191685.1 Rhodospirillales bacterium
AGCCGCGGCGGCTGCACCAGCGCATAGCGCGAACCCGCGGGCGGCCGCGGGCAGGTCGTGCCGGATATGGAAAAGGCCGGCGCGATCCTCGCGTCAGCCTATGAAAATAATAGGCCAGAACCTGCGGAACCTGTAACTTAAAATTTGCATATCAGCCCGGCTCTAAACCGGCCGGTCGCCCTCGATCAGCACGCGCTGCATGATGCGCGTCTCGCCCAGCGGATAGTCGATCATGACGCGGTGCATGGTGGCGCGGTTGTCCCACACCACGATGTCGCCCCTGCTCCAGACATGGCCGAAATGGTGGCGGGGCTTGCGCGCCTCGTCGGCCAGTTCGTCGAGCAGCGCATCGCTCTCTGCCCGCGCCATTCCGACGATACGGTCGAGCCGGTTGGGATTGAGATAGAGCGCCTTGCGGCCGGTCTCCGGATGCGTCCGCACCAGCGGGTGCTCGACATCGGGGGTCTCGGCGATTTCCTCCGGCGTGCGCGGCGACGGCCGGTTGCGCGCCCTCGGCGTGTCGTAGCCGTGAACCGCGCGCAAGCCGTCGATCCGCTTCTTCGTCGCCTCCGGCAAGGCGTCGTAGACCGAGTGCATGTTGCAGAACCAGGTCGAGCCGCCGTGACTCGGGATCTCGATGCTGTGCAGCAAGGTGGCCTTGGCGGGCGTGGCGAAATACGAATCGTCGGTATGCCAGTCCTCGGCCCGGAGCGCCGTCTTGTCGGTCGTGCCGTCGGCCATCAGGGTGCTCACCATCACCGACACTTCCGGCACGGCGCCGCTGCGCTTGTAGCGCAGGAGCTGGGTCTGCGGCTTGCCAAAAGCCCTTGCGAAATCGCGTGTCTGCTTGGTCGTCATGGGTTCGCCCGGGATTACGACAAGCAGATGCTCGGCGAGCGCGCGGTTCAGCAGGACGGCAGTTTCGGGTTCGTTGGCCGTGACGCGATCGAGGCCTTCGATGCGGGCGCCCAGTGGCGATTTCAGCGGGACGACTTCAGGCATGGCGTTACTCCAGCCGACTCGGCTTAGTTGTCGAAGCCCACGAACACCGTGGCTTCCTCGACAGACTTTCGTTCGGACACGACGGCATTCGCCGGAAAGCTTTCATCCGGCCAGCCCAGCGCAATACTTTTCATGATGACCTGATCGTCGGCAATTCCCGCGTGCTCGCGCACCACAGGCGATTGCATGATGCCCTGGCTGTTGATCACGGCACCCAGCCCGCGGGACCAGGCGGCATTGACCAGGGCAGTCGCCACCGCGCCGCAATCGAAGGGCGTATCATCGCTGCCGTCCAGCACGCGGTCGTAGGTCACGATCACGCATACAGGCGCGTCGAACTGACGGAAGCCGCGCAGGACCCAATCCTGGCGCCCATCCTTGTCGTCGCGCGCAATCCCCATGGCGGAGAACAGCTGCTTGGCGACGCCAACCTGCCTGTCGCGGTGCCGGCCTGCAAAACCCTGACCGGTGCGGAACTCGCGCGACTGCGGGATGCCCGCCACCATCCGCTCCGTGTTACCGGCACGGATCCGATTCAGAGGTTCGCCGGTGATGACGTAGAAATTCCACGGCTGGGTGTTCATCGACGACGGCGCGCGCATGGCCAAACCGATGATTTCCTCGATCAGCGCCTTGGGTACCGGATCGGGCTTGTAGCCGCGGATGCTTCGGCGACCGAGAACAACATCATCGAACTGCATTTGTCTGGGATTCCCTGGATGACACCTGAAACTAGCGTACGCGCAGCCCGGAAACCAATTCCGCCAGCCAGCTCCGCAGCCGCAGCACCATGGCCTTCGTCCTCTGCCAGGCCGGCAGGGCGCGGACGAAGGCATAGAGCCTGTCGCGCCAGGCGAAGAGCCAGGTTTCCGACGCCAGGAACCACGGCATCGTCACCAGCGTCGGCCGCAGCACCTGGTAGAGCCGCGCCAGCAGCGCCGTGGCCAGGACCTTGCCGATCGCGATGCTGGCGGCGGCAAGACCGAACCGCCCCTGCAGCGCGAAGAACACCGCGGCCAACTTCACCGGGAGAACGAGGGTCGAGGGCGCCACGAAGGCAAGCAGCGCGGCCCACGGCGGCAGCCGCGCCAGCCAGCGCTCGAGCCGCGCAACCGGCGGCCATTGGGCGAGCGCGGCCATCGCGACGCCGAGATAATGCAGCAGCACGTCTTCGATGAAGACGATTGCTGCCGCCAGCGGCATGAACGCCAGTTCGAGGGCACGTTTGAGGTGGCGCTTCATCACTCTGCCACCCAAACCTCACAAGGTGTCATTATGGTGTTTACCATGTTCAAGCGCCGCTCCATCGCCCGCCTCATGGCCGCCCTTTCCCTCGCGCCCGCCTCAGCGATGGCACAAGGCCGGCCCCCGCTGTCGCGAATCGCCGTCGGGTCGTGCGCCAAGCAGACCATGCCGCAGCCGATCTGGGATGCCGTCCTAGCCTGGCGCCCCGAACTCTTCGTCTTCATGGGCGACAATGTCTATGGCGACTTCAAGTCGGCCAATGCAACGGGACTGAAGGAAGCCTACGGGGTCGCCCGGCAGATCGCTGGCTATCAAAGACTGCGCGATAGCGTGTCCCATCTCGCGATCTGGGACGACCACGACTACGGCGCCAACGACGGCGGCGCCGACTTCCCGCACAAGGCGGTATCAAAGGAATTGTTCCTCGACTTCTGGCGCGCACCCGCCACCGATATCCGGCGCACACGCGAGGGCATCTACGATTCGCGCGTGATCGGCCCGCCCGGCCGGCGCGTCCAGATCATCCTGCTGGACGTGCGCTGGTTCCGTTCGCCGCTCAGGATCACCGACCAACGCGGTGCCGCAGGCAAGCAGCGCTACCTGCCCGACCCCGATCCGTCGAAGACGATGCTGGGCGCCATGCAATGGGCGTGGCTGGCCGGGGAACTGCAGAAGCCGGCCGAACTGCGGCTGATCGTGTCCAGTACGCAGGTGCTGGCGGAGGGCCACGGCTGGGAACGCTGGGGCAATTTTCCGCTCGAACGCCAGAAGCTGTTCAACACGATCCGCGACAGCGGCGCCAAAGGCGTGGTGTTCGTCTCGGGCGACCGCCACATCGGCGCGCTCTACCGCGAGCAGCCCGCCGGCCTCTATCCGCTCTTCGAGATGACGTCGAGCGGCCTCAACATGGTCTATTGGGCAGCCAGGGAGCCTGGCCCGAACCGCCTGGGCGAACTTTTTGCCGGCGCGAATTTCGGTGCGGTGGACATCAACTGGCAGGAACGCAAGGTCGTGCTCACCCTGCGTGACGACCAGGGCAACACGCAGCGCTCGGTGACGATCGATTTCGCGACGATCGGGATCGGCTAGTCTCCCGGACCGCGAACGTCCTCAGCGCGGGGGGTTACCCCGCGCTGAGGACGTTCGCGGTCCGGGAGAGACGCTATCTTGTCGTTGTCAAAGAACCCTACTGCGGCTGGATGCCGGCGGCCTTGATAGTCGGCACCCATTTGTCGATCGAGGCCTTGAGCTGGTCGCGCATCGCTTCCGGCGTCGCGTCCTTGGCGGCCGGCAGGTCGACGGCGAGCTCGGTCAGCCGGACGCGGATCTTCTCGTCCGAGAGCGCCGCGACGAGCGCCCCGTTGAGCTTGGTGATGATGTCCTTCGGCGTGCCCTTGGGCACGAAGAAGCCGTTCCAGATCGTGACTTCGTAGCCCTTGAGGCCGGCTTCGTCGATCGTCGGCACGTCGGGAAGCTGCGGCAGGCGCTTCAGGGTCGAAACACCGAGCGCCCTGATGTTCCCGCTCTTGATCTGCGGCAGAACATTCACCGCCTGGTCGACCATGTAGTCGAACTGGCCACTGACCAGATCGTTCAGCGCCGGGGCCGTTCCCTTGTAGGGGATCTCCAGCACGTCGACCTTCATCATGCCGTTCAGCATCAACCCGCCCAGGTGCGAGGCGGCGCCGATGCCGGCCATGCCGTACTGGGCCTTCTTCTGGTTGGCCTTCACGTAGGCCATGAACTCGGCGAAGTTCTTGGCCGGCAGGTCCTTTTTGACGACCAGCACCATCGGGTTGGTGCCGCCCAGTCCGACCGGCTCGAGGTCCTTCTTGCTGTCGTAGGGCAGCGTCTTGTAGAGCGCGATGTTGACCGCGAGCGTGCCCATGTGGGCGAACAGCACCGTGTAGCCGTCGGGCGCCGCCTTGGCCGCCTTGTTGACGCCGATCGTGCCGCCGGCGCCGGCGACATTGTCGATGATAACCGGCTGGCCCAGCGCCTCGCTCATGCGGGCGCCCAGGATGCGCGCCAGCGCATCGGTCGGGCCGCCCGCCGCGAATGGCACAATGATGGAGATCGGCTTGGTCGGATAGGCCTGCGCCAGGACGCCAAGCGGCGCGGCGACGATACCGACGGCGGCAGCCGCCAGAAGCACGCGTCTTTTCATCGGATTCCTCCCTGACAGTATCAGGGAAGCGAGCTACACCCTCCTCATTGGGTCTGCAACGGCCACCGAGTCGCATTCTGCAGGAGCGCCTGTGACTTCCCCTTCGTCCCGCTTCCTGGCGGCGATTGCCGAGATCGACGCCACCAATGCCAATGATCCCCGGCAGGACATGGTCGCCGGCAAGCCTCGTCCGCGCGAGGTGATCTATTCGGAGCGGATGTCGGACTGCCTGTCGCGCCTCTATCCGGAGGCCTCCGAAGCCTTGCGCCTTGCCGCGCGCGCCCAGCATATCTGCCGCTGGCAGATCCGCCGGGACAAGTATCCGCTCGGCCGCGACGGCTACAACGCCTGGCGAGCCGCCTGTCGGGACCATCACGCCGCACTCACCTCTGCGATCATGCAGCGTCACGGCTATGCGGAAGGCGAGATTGCGCAAGTCGTCAAGATCATCAGGAAAGAGCAATTGAAACGCGATCCCGAAAGCCAGGCCCTCGAGAACGTCGTGGCCGTTGTCTTCGTGGAGCATTATCTGGACGAGTTCGTCGAAGGTCACAAAGACTACGACGAGGCAAAGCTCGCCGACATCCTGCGGAAGACGCTGCGCAAGATGGATCCGGTCGGCCATGCCGCCGCGCTCGCACTGAGCCTGCCCGAGCCGACACGACGCCTGATCGGCATGGCGCTGAAGTAGATCTGCGACCCACCTCGACCGTCTTTCAAGCTCTCTTGGACCGCGAGCGTCCCGCTCGCTCCGGCGCATTCACATGCGCCTCGGAGCGAGCCAGAGGCTCGCGGTCCGGAAGACCATGACGACCGCGCGCTACGCCGTCTTCACCAGTTCGGCGATGGAGGCGCCCACGGTCTTGGTGTCGCCGTTGCCGCCCAGGTCCTTGGTCCGGGGACCGCCTTCCACCAGCGAGGCGGCGATCGCCCGCTCGATGGCTTCGGCCGCCTCGGGATAGCCGAGATGGCGCACCATCATGGCACCCGACCAGATCTGGCCGATCGGATTGGCGATGCCCCTGCCCGCGATGTCGGGCGCCGAGCCATGCACCGGCTCGAACATCGAGGGGAACTTGCGCTCGGCCGGGTTGCGCACGAAGTGCGCCGTCAGGATGTCGATGTGATACTGGTCGGCCTTGATGTTGGGGTACTTCTTCCTCATCGCGTCGAAGCGCTCGTCCCAGAACGGCATGGTGTGGATGATGCCGTTGGACTTGGTGGCCGACGTCACGTGCTTCTTCTTCGTGGTGCTGGCGAATTCGAAGGCGTACTTCAACACGCGGTCGACGCCCTTGCGGGTGAAGATCGCCTGCTGAATGGCCATCTCGTCGTCAGTGCCCTGGAACATGCGGCCGCCGACCGAGCTGTATTCGCCCTCGGTGTTCTCGCGCACCACCCAGAAATCGATCTCGCCCGGCTTGCGGTTGGCGAGCGGGCTCGGCACGCCCTCGAACAGGCGCACGGGGCGCAGGTTCACGTATTCGTCGAACTCGCGGCGAATCGGGATCAGCAGACCCCACAGCGAGACGTGATCGGGCACGCCCGGCCAGCCGACGGCACCGAGGAAGATGCTTTCATACTGCTTCAGCGTTTCCATGCCGTCGTCCGGCATCATCTTGCCGGTCTTGGCGAAGCGGTCGCACGACCAGTCGAAGTCTGTGAATTCGAGCTCGAAGCCGAAGCGGCGCCCGGCGGCTTCCAGCACGCGCACGCCCTCCGGCAGAACTTCCTTGCCGATTCCGTCTCCCGGAATGAGCGCGATCTTGTGCTTGGCCATTCATGTCCCTCCACTGGTGCTGGCAGCTTAACAGCCGTAGGCTCGCGGTGCGCAACAATTCCTTGGGGGAGGATGGCATGCGTATCCTCGGAATTATCGTCGCGATTCTCATGCTGGCTCC
>JACPVT010000229.1 GCA_016191685.1 Rhodospirillales bacterium
ACGAGTTCAACGGGCCGCTGATGTTCATCCCGCGAAGCCACCGCCAGGGCCGGCTCGATGCCACGCACGACGTGACGACCACGAGCTATCCCCTGTGGACCACCGACAACGCGACCATCGCCAGGCTGGTCGAGGAGGGCGGCATCGTCGCGCCGAAAGGGCCGCCGGGCTCGGTGCTGATGTTCCACGGCAACCTGGTGCACGCGTCGGGCTCCAACCTGACACCGTGGTCGCGCTGGATCCTCTACCTGTCGCTCAACCGCTGCGACAACGCGATCCGCCGGTTCAAGCGTCCCACCTGGATCGCCAACCGCGACTTCACGCCGATCCAGCCGCTGGCTGACGACTGCCTGACCCAATACGCGCGCACGCGGCGCGCGGCGGCGGAGTAGGGCCGCGTGAACCTGCATCGCCTGCTCGCCGAGCGCGCGGCCGGCAACAAGCCGCTGCATGTCGGGTTGATCGGCGCCGGCAAGTTCGGCACGATGTTTCTCTCGCAAGCGAGACGCATGCCAGGCGTGCACCTGATGGGCGTCGCCGACTTGGCGCCGGACCGGGCGCGGGAGAACCTGCGTCGCGTCGGCTGGGACGCCGAGCGGCTCGCGGCGCGCTCGCCCGGCGAGGCGGTCGACCGTGGCACCACCTGGATCGGCGAGGATGCGCAAGCGCTGATCGCGCACCCCGCCTTGGACGTGGTGATCGAGGCGACCGGACATCCGCCGTCCGGCATCGCCCACGCCCTGGCGGCGATCGCGCACCGCAAGCACATCGTCATGGTCAACGTCGAGGCCGATGTGCTGGCCGGCCCGCTGCTGGCGCGCAGGGCGCAGGCGGCCGGCGTGGTCTACAGTCTGGCCTACGGCGACCAGCCGGCCTTGATCGCCGAGCAGGTCGACTGGGCGCGCGCCGCCGGCTTCGAGGTGGTGGCGGCGGGGAAGGGGACGAAGTACCTGCCGGCCTACCACGCCTCGACGCCGGAGACGGTGTGGCCGCACTACGGCCTGACGCCGGAGCAGGCGCGCGTCGGCGGGCTCAACCCGCAGATGTTCAACTCCTTCCTCGACGGCACCAAGTCGGCGATCGAGATGGCGGCGGTGGCGAACGCCACCGGCCTGCTGCCGGCGCCCGACGGCTTGCAGTTCCCGCCCTGCGGCGTCGACGACCTGCCGCGGGTGCTGCGCCCGGCGAGCGAGGGCGGCACCTTGCACCACAAGGGCCAGGTCGAGGTGGTCTCTTCGCTCGCGCGCGACGGCGTAGCGGTGTTCCGCGACCTGCGCTGGGGCGTCTACGTGGTGTTCGAGGCGCCGAGCGACTACGTCGAGCGCTGCTTCGCCGAATACGGCCTGGTGACCGATCCTTCCGGCCGCTACGCCGCGATGTACAAGCCGTATCATCTGATCGGCCTTGAGCTCGGCATCTCCGTCGCCTCGGTCGGCCTGCGCGGCGAGCCGACCGGCGCACCCACCGGCTTCCGCGGCGACGCGGTGGCGACCGCCAAGCGCGACCTCAAGCCCGGCGAGATGCTGGACGGCGAGGGCGGCTACACCGTCTACGGCAAGCTGTTCCCGTCGGAGAAGTCAACGACGCTCGGCAGCCTGCCGCTTGGCCTCGCCCACAATGTAAAGCTCCTGAAGCCGATCAAGGCCGGCCAGTCGCTCGCCTACGCCGACGTGGCGATGGACGAGACGCTGACCGCCGTGAAGCTGCGTCGCGAGATGGAGCGGGACTTTGCGCCGGCAGCGTCGAAAATCGCCGCCCAATAGCTAAGCAGACATCATCGCCCCGGCCAGCGCTGTGTAGGTCTCGGTCCACGCGGCCTCCACCTCGGGCGTGAACTCGGCGCCGAGGCCTTTTTCAAGGGTCCACAGCAGCGCGGCGCCGACCGGCGCATAGTGCGCCGCGGCCACGCCATAGCCCTTGTGTCGCTGGCCGAGATCCTTCACGGCCGAAAGGATCGTGTCCAGCCGGTGCAAGTTGCTCACGGCCGTTCCCAGCATCGCCATCAACTTGGTCTTCTGTTCCCGCATGTCTTCGGGAAACATCGCGCGCACCTCCGGCGCGATCTCGAACAGGCGGCCGTAGAACAGGTCCGCCGCCGTGCCGGCAATGGGCACGACTTTCTTGAAACTCGTTTGAACCAGTTCAATCTGCTGTGGTGTCATCGGCGGAGTCTCCCGGGCTGAGCTGCACCGGGCGCCGCAATTTCCGTGCCGCCTGCTAGAGAGCGTGCTCCGGATCTTTCGCCTTGTCGGAGGTCTTGTCGGAGGTCCTGCCTTCGGCCTCGTCGCGCTCTTTCTCCTTCCGCGCCTTCAGGAGCTTGCGCAGGATCATGTTTCGCTTCAGCGCCGAGATGTGGTCGATGAACAGGATTCCGTCGAGATGGTCGATCTCGTGCTGCACGCAAGTCGCGAGCAGACCCTCGCAGGCCATCTCCTGCTTGTTGCCGTCGCGATCGAGGTAGCTCACCCGCACCTTTGCCGGCCGCACGACATCCGAATAGTGCTCGGGCACCGACAGGCAGCCCTCCTCGTAGGTCACGTCGTCGTCCGAGGCCTCGACGATTTCGGGGTTGGCCATGAACAGGGGACCGGTCTTGGCCTCCTCACGGTCGATATCGAGCACGATGACACGCTTCAGTTCCCCCACCTGCGGGGCGGCGAGTCCGATGCCGGGTGCCGCGTACATGGTCTCCAGCATGTCGTCCATGAGCCGGCGCACCTCGGCATCGACCGCGGCGACGGGTTGGGACTTTTTCTTCAGGCGCGGATCGGGGGCCGTCAGGATGGGGAGGAGAGCCATGGCGGGTAAATATGCAGCAATATCAAGCTATTCAAGGTCCGTCAGGAGCGCTTGACCATGGTGCCGACACCGGATTCGGTGAAGACTTCCAGCAGGAGTGCATGTGGCACCCGGCCGTCCATGATGACGGCGGCCTCGACGCCGCTGTTCACGGCATCGATGCAGTTCTCGACCTTGGGGATCATGCCGCCGGAGATCGTGCCGTCGGCAATCAGGGCCCGGGCCTGCTCGACCGTCATGTCCTGGATCAGCTTGCCGTCCTTGTCGAGGACGCCCGGCACGTCGGTCAGGAACAGCAGGCGCTTGGCCCGCATGGCGCCGGCGATGGCGCCCGCCGATGTATCGGCATTGATGTTGTAGGTAAGTTCGTCGTCGACGCCGAAGCCGATCGGCGCCACCACCGGGATGACATCGGCCCGGCGCAGCTGTTCCAGCACCATGACGTTGATCTTGGCGGGCTCGCCGACCTGCTTGAGGTCGACCTTCAGCAGCTCGCCGGTCTTGGGATCGCGCATCTCCACGACCTTGCGCGCCAGGATCAGGTTGCCGTCCTTGCCGCAGATGCCGACGGCGATGCCGCCGCATTCGTTGATGTCGGCCACGATCGCCTTGTTGATCGAGCCGGCGAGAACCATTTCGACGATTTCCATGGTTGCCGCGTCGGTGACGCGCAGGCCGTTCACGAAGGTGCTCTTGATACCGACGCGCTCGAGCATCTTGTTGATCTGCGGGCCGCCGCCATGGACGACGACGGGATTCATCCCGACCTGCTTCATCAGCACGACGTCGCGCGCGACCAGATCGCCGAGCTTGGGATCGGTCATGGCATGGCCGCCGTACTTCACGACGAAGGTGGCGTCGTTGTGCCGGCGCATGTAGGGCAGCGCCTTGGAGATGGTCTCCGCCATGCGGATGAGCCGCCTCTGTTCCTTGTCGGTCTGAACCGGCTCGGCCATTTCTCGTGCCCCGATCATGAAAAGCCCTCTCCGCCCCCCTGACAAGAAAGGGCGGGAGAGGGCCAAGGTCAGGAAGGCATTATATCAGTCGCGTGCCGGATAGAAGAGTATCCTTGGACGCGGCAGGATGTCCGTATGCCGGACCGCCACACAATCGACACCGAATCTCTCGTCCTCAGGGGTTTCACCGTGATTCCGGGCCTGGTCGGGCCCGAGCAATGCCGGACCCTGGCGGCACTCTGGCCCGACGCGGCCAATTTCCGCAGCCGCGTGGTCATGCAGCGTCACGGTTTTGGCCAGGGCGAATACCAGTATTTCACCTATCCGCTGCCCGAACCGATCGAACGGCTGCGCCGGGCGCTCTATCCGCGCCTGGCCGACGTTGCCAACCGCTGGAACGGCCAGCTCGGTCGCGAAAGACGCTTCCCGCCGACCCTGAAGGACTGGCTGCGGGAATGCCATGCCGGCGGCCAGAAGCGGCCGACGCCGCTGCTCCTGCGCTATGGGCCCGGCGACTACAACTGCCTGCACCGCGACCTTTATGGTGATCTCGTCTTCCCGCTGCAGGCAACTGTGCTGCTGAGCGATCCCGCCCGCGACTTTTCCGGCGGTGAATTCATGCTTGTCGAGCAGCGGCCCCGCATGCAATCGCGCGGAGAGGTCGTACCGCTCCAGCAGGGTGATGCCGTGGTCTTCGCGGTGAATGAGCGGCCGGTGGCGGGAACACGCGGCTTTTACCGTACCGCCATGCGCCATGGCGTTTCGAGCCTGCGCGACGGCGAGCGCTTCAGCCTCGGCATCATCTTCCACGACGCGGCGTAGGCTTAGTGCACCAGCTCCCCGGTCGTGAACTCGCGCGTGCGCGTTCCGCAACAAGGCTGGCACTGGCAACCTCGACGATCTTGGCGAACCGGCGCACCCGGGCATCCGCCAGCTCTTGCGCCGTGCCGCGCACTTCATCGCCACTGATGGTGCCCTGGGCCACGATCGTGACGAGGCGATGGAGCGGCGATATCTCCATATAGATCGGCATGCTTTCCAACTAGACTGCCGGGCGTAGGACTCTGCAACAATCGGCAGGGTAGGTGGCGCAACGCGTAGCCTTTTTCTGCGAACGCGCCGGGAAGCTGAGGAAGGGTAATGAGAGCGATAATTCTGCTGTGCCTGCTGGCGCTGCCGGCGCTGCCGGCGCTTGCGCAGGCCCAGACCACCGGCCAGTCAACCGGCCAGCCCCCTGGCCAGTCTGCCGGCCCGGCCCCGGTCCCGCTGCCGCCCTGGTTCGTCGAGATCGACACCGCCAAAAAGGGCGAGGTCTCGCGCGCCGACTTCCTGAAATACCGCATGAAGTCGTTCGACGAGCTCGACGGCAACAAGGACAGCAAGGTCTCGCTCGAGGAATTCCTCAAACTCGCCGAGCCGCCTTATTCGAACGACGTTCCGGGCGGACCCAGCCTCGAAGACCGCCGCAACCGCGTCCGGTCTGCCTTCCAAAATCTCGACCTCAACAGCAGCGGCTTCATCGAACGGGCCGAGGCTGAAGCGCCGATCCAGTCCGAGTTCAATCAGTACGACACCGACCGCGACAACAAGATCACCAAGCCGGAGATCCAGCTGATCATGCAGCGCCTGGCGCAGCGGCAAGCGGCCGAGCGGCAGCAGATGGAGGCGGAGCGCCGCAGGGGGCTGATGGTGCTGAGCGACCTTATCGACATGCAGATGCGCGACGCCGACAAGCTCGACAAGAACAACGACGGCAAGATCAGCCAGCAGGAATATCTCGTGGCCGCGGGCCCGGCCGACGGCCCGCAGTCGCAGAATCAGCTACCCTACGACGTCCGCAAGAAGCTCGTCCTGATCAAGTTCCAGGAAATCGACACCAACAAGGACGGCATCATCGACCGCCCCGAGCTGACGGCTTACTCGGTGAAGGAATTCCTCAACACCGACCTCAACAAGGACCGTTTCCTCGACCAGGAGGAGATCAAGAAGTTCCAGGAGGCCGAGCAGACCAAGACGCGCGACCTCATCCCCAAGCTGATGCCGCCGCCGGCCCAGCCGCGGCCCGCGCCGCAGCAGCGTGCGCCGCAGCCCACGCCGGCGCCATCCGGCCCGCCCACGGGCTTGCCGCAGGGCACTCGGTAGATGTCACCCCGAGCGTAGCGAGGGGCCTTTTAGGGCAACAGGAAAGGTCCCTCGCTACGCTCGGGATGACAGTTGTCGCTAGCCTCGGCCTACTGCAGCGATCTCCGCCCGCAGTTCCGGAATCCCAAACCCCGTTTCGCTGCTGGTTGGCAGCACCTCGGGATGGGCGGCGCCATGCTTGCGCGCCGCCGCCTCGGCCGACGCGATGGCGCGCGGGATCTCGGCCTGCCGGAGCTGGTCGGTCTTGGTCAGGATGAGCTGGTAGGAGACCGCGGCGCGATCGAGGTTCTTCATGGTCTCGTGATCGCTGTCCTTCACGCCGTGGCGCGAATCGATCAGCAGGCAAACGCGCTTCAAGGTCGGCCGGCCGCGCAGGTAGGCCGATGCCAGGTCCTGCCACGTCTCCTTCATCGACTTGGAGACCTGGGCGAAGCCGTAGCCGGGCAGGTCGACCAGATAGAGGCGGCCGGCGAGATCGAAGAAGTTGATCTGACGGGTATGCCCGGGCCGCGCCGACACCCGGGCAAGCGTGCGGCGACCGGTCAGCGCGTTGACCAGGCTCGACTTGCCGACATTGGAGCGACCGGCGAAAGCCACTTCCGGCAGCGCGATCGGCGGCAGCGACTCGACCGAGGCTGCTCCCGAGATGAAGTCGCAGGGCCCGGCGAAGAGCTTGCGCGCCGCCTCGATATCCTCCGGCGTGCGTTCATCGGGCGTCGTGCCGGCCATCAGCCCTTCTTGCCCGAGCCCTTGCCACCCTTCTTGCCGGCGTTGCCGTTGGAGGCTGCGGGGGCCGGCGTCGCCGGGAGAGCCGGCGGCTTGGCCTTGCCGCCACCGATCGGCGTGCCGTGGCGGCGCATGATCATGTACTGCTGCGCAATCGACAGCGTGTTGCTCCACGCCCAGTAGATCACCAGGCCGGCCTAGAACGGCGCCAGCATGAAGGTGAAGAGAATCGGCAGGAACTGGAACACGCGCGCCTGGACGGGGTCGGTCGGCTGCGGATTGAGCTTCTGCTGCAGATACATCGTCACGCCCATGATGATGGGCCACAGGCCGATGTTGAAGAAATGCAGTATTTCCGGAATCTGCCATTGGAAGAGGCCGAAGCCGGTGAGAATGGTCAGCGGATCGGGCGCGGCGAGATCCTTGATCCAGCCGTAGAACGGCTGGTGGCGCATTTCGATGGTGGTGTAGAGCACCTTGTAGAGCGCGAAGAACACGGGGATCTGCACGACGATGGGCAGGCAGCCGGCGGCCGGATTGACCTTCTCGCGGCGATAGAGCTGCATCAACTCCTGGTTCATGCGCTGGCGGTCTTCGCCGTAGCGCTCCTTGAGCTTCTCCATCTCCGGCTGCAGCGCCTTCATCTTGCTCATCGCCGCATAGGACTTGTTGGCCAGCGGGAAGAACACAAGCTTGACGATGACGGTCAGCACCAGGATCGACAGGCCGAAGTTTCCGAGCTGGACGTAGAGCCACTCGAGCAGCCAGAACAGCGGCTTGGTGAAGAACCAGAACCAGCCCCAATCGATGGTGAGGTCGAATTTTTCGATGCCGTACTTCTCGGTATAGGAATCGATGATGCGCACGATCTTGGCGCCAGCGAACAGCCGTGCTTCGGTCCGGCCCGTGGTGCCGGGCGCAATGGTCTCGCCGCCACCGACGTAGTCGACCTGGTACTTGATGTCGTTGCCTGTGCCGGTCGACTTGATCGAGACATCGACCTTGGACTTCTGGTCCGGAATGAGTGTCGCCATCCAGTACTTGTCGGTGATGCCGACCCAGCCGCCCGTCGTGCTGAACTTCTGCTGCTTGCTGTCCTTGAAGTCGGAGTACCCGAATTCCTTGAGACTGCCGTTGAAGACGCCGTAGGGGCCTTCATGAAGGATGTAGATGCCCTCGGCCGCCGGCGTGCCGTAGCGGACGACGAGGCTCCATGGAAACAGCGTCACTGGCTTGTCGGACTTGTTCTCGACGCTCTGCTTGACGTCGAACATGAAGAATTCGTCGATCGACATGTCGAGCGCGAACACCAGCCCCTGGCCGTTGTCCCAGGTGAGGCGCACCGGCGCACCAGGCGCCACCTGGCTCTTGTCAGCGGTCCACATCGTCTCCGGTCCCGGCACCTTGATCGCGGCGTCGGACGCCGACCAGCCGAACTCGGCGTAATAGGGATGGGCGGTGCCGACCGGCGACAGCACCGGCACCGGCGGGCTCTTGGGATCGATGGTCTCGCGGTACTTGACGAGTTGGACGTCGTCGATGCGTGCACCCTTGAGCGAGATCGAGCCCAGCAGTTCAGGGGTGCTGAACGTCACACGCGGCGTGCGCGCCAGCGCTTCCTTGAGGCTCACCACCTGCTGAGCCGCATTGGCTGGGGCACCCGGCTGCACGCCGGGAGCCACCGGCTGGCCCGTCGGCGTCGCCGGCGCGCCCGGTGCGCCGGGCTGGGTTGCCGCCTGCTGCTGCGTCGGCGTGACCGGCGGCTTGGCGGGCGGAAAGGCGGCCTGCCACCCCACGATGATCAGCACCGAGAGGACAATGGCGACGATGAAGTTCTTCTGGTCCATTTGAAACTAACTCTCGTTCGGGCGAACCCGGCGGCGCGTCAGGCGCGCTCGGCGGGATGGCAGGAAAGCGGCGCGGATGCACCAGCAGAAGGAGGGACGGGATCGTAGCCACCGGCGCCCCAGGGCCCGCAGCGGCACAGGCGATGGGCGGCAAGCCAGCTTCCCTGGAGCGCCCCGTGACGCGCCACAGCCTCGGCGGCGTAGCTCGAACACGAGGGTTCGTACCGGCAGGCGCCGACGAAGAAGTAGGCGAGCGTCAGTTGATAGAGACGGATCGCGCCGCGCAGCAGCAGTGACATCATGCGGCCCGGAAACTGGCGATTTGCCGGGGCCTGCGCAAGCCGCCAGTACGGGTCATGGGCAGGTCATGGCGTCGCGACGGCCAGCGCCTTGAGGCGTTTCAGGGCCTCCTGCAGCTCCTGGCGCAAGGCTCCAAAGTCGCGGACGAGGGCCGCTTGGCGGCCAACCAGCACATAATCGAGATCAGGGCGGGCCTCGCCCGGGATCACCATGCCGGCGATTTCCCGCAAGCGGCGGCGGACCCGGTTGCGGGCAACCGCATTGCCGACCTTACGGCTGACGGTGAATCCCACCCGGACGACCGGTGGCTTCCGATCGGGAGCCAGATCGGAGGGTATGGGCGCCACCTGCAGGACAAATCCGGGCATGGCGCAACGGCGCCCGGCCTGGACACGCAGGAAGTCGCGACGGTTCGGCAAACGCCCGAGGCGCGCCGCGGCCAAGTCTGTTAGGCCGACAGGCGCTTGCGGCCGGACCTGCGGCGGTTGGCGATAACCTTGCGGCCGCCGACCGTAGCCATCCGGGACCGAAAGCCGTGCCGGCGCTTGCGCACCAGCTTGCTCGGCTGATAGGTGCGTTTCATCACGCAACTCCTTCAAACACAAGGCCCCCGCGCGGAGCGTCGGGGGCGAATTCCGTGGGCGAGGGTAATAAGCGGCTGACCCGCCAGAGTCAACGATCCGAGGGCCTTGCCGGTCACGCCCGAAGGCCCGGACAATGGCCCCATGTCCCTTGTCCTGCACGGTTACCGCTACAGCGTCTACCTCCGGATCGCCCGTCTCGTTCTTGCCGAGAAGGGCGTCGCCTACGAAACGGTCGAGGTGAACCCCTTTGCCCCGGACGTTCCCGCGGCCTACCTCGCCCTTCATCCGTTCGGCCGTGTGCCGACCCTGGTCCATGACGGCTTCGCGCTCTACGAGACCGGCGCCATCTGCCGCTATGTCGACCGCGCCTTTCCCGGCCCATCCTTGCAGCCCAAGGATGCGCGCGCCTTGGCCCGGATGGACCAGATCATCAGCGTCGTCGATTCCTACGCCTATTGGCCGCTGGTTCGTCAGGTCTTCTCGCAACGCGTCTTCCGCCCGCGGACTGGCCGGCCGGCGGACGACATGGAAGTGGCGCAGGGCCTTGCCGGCGCGGCCAAGGTTCTGGTCGCCCTGGAGGATCTCGCCTCGGCTGATTCCTTCCTGACAGGGCCTGTGCCGTCGCTGGCCGATTTCCACCTCGGCGCGATGGTCGACTATTTCACTGCCGCCCCCGAAGGCGCTGCGATGCTCGACCGGCACCGGCTGCTCGCCGGCTGGTGGGAGCGCCTGCGGGTGCGTCCTTGCTTTGCGGCGACGGCGCCCGGTCTGCCGGTCACCGAGGTGTGAGCGAGTTTGCTTTGAGGCCGGCGCGATGAGGGCCAATATCTGTGCCGCACGATACGAAAGCGCACATGACCCTGCCGATGCTGCGCCGGCTCCTTCCCGTGGCGATCCTGCTGCTGGGGCTGGCGCTTTTCCTGTTGTTCGGCCTCGAGCGGTATTTCTCATTCGAGATGCTGAGCAGGCACCATGCCGAACTCACCGCCTGGGTCGCCGGCAATATCGCGCTGGCGGCGCTCATCTACGTGCTGCTCTACGCTGTGGCCGTGGCCTTCTCGCTGCCTATTGCCGTCGTGGTCACGCCGGTCGGCGGCTTCCTGTTCGGGGTGTGGCTGGGCGCGCTGCTGTCGGTGATCGGCGCGACGCTGGGCTCGGTCGCCCTGTTCCTGGCCGCACGCACGGCGTTCCGCGACCTTTTCCGGGCGCGCGCCGGCGCCATGCTGGCCCGCCTCGAGGATGGCTTCCGCCGCGACAGTTTCAACTATCTCCTGTTCCTGCGGCTGGTGCCGGTGTTCCCGTTCTGGCTGGTCAACATTGTGCCGGCGCTGCTCGGCATGCGGCTCGGCCCCTACACGCTGGCGACGCTGGTCGGCATCGTTCCAGGTGCCGTCATCTATGCCGGCGTCGGCGCGAGCTTCGGCATGCTGATCGAGCGCGGCGAACGTCCCGATTTCAGCGTGATCTTCGAATGGCACATCCTGTTGCCGTTGCTGGGCCTGGCGGCGCTGTCGCTGCTGCCGATTCTCTATGTCCGCCTGCGCGGCGGCAAGGCGACGCGCTGAGATGACCGGCGTTCTCACCCCCGACGTCTGCGTCATTGGCGGCGGCTCGGCCGGCCTCGTGGTCGCCTCGGGTGCGGCGCAACTCGGTCTCGACGTCGTTCTGATCGAGCGTGCTGAGATGGGCGGCGATTGGCTCAACTTCGGCTGCGTGCCGTCGAAAGCCCTGATCGCCGCCGCCAAGGCGGCCGAGGCACAGCGCCGCGGCGCGGTGTTCGGCATCGCGCCGGTCGAACCCAGGGTCGACTTCGCCAAGGTCATGGACCACGTCGCCGGCGTGATCGCGGCCATCGCGCCCAACGACTCGGTCGAGCGGTTCGAGAAGCTCGGCGTCCGCGTCCTGAAAGAAGAAGCGCGTTTCGTCGGTCGCACCGAACTGCAGGCCGGCGTCCACCGCATCCGCAGCAAGCGCATCGTGCTGGCGACGGGCTCGCGGCCGACTGCGCCGCCCATCCCCGGGCTGGCCGACGTGCCCTATTTCACCAACGAGACGGTGTTCGCCAACCGCACGCTGCCAGCCCATCTGATCGTGATCGGCGGCGGACCGATCGGAATGGAGATGGCTCAGGCGCACCGCCGGCTGGGTTCCAGGGTTACGGTGCTGGAGGCCTTCGACTTTCTCGCCAAGGACGACCCCGAGCTCTCGACGATCGTCATCGGGCGCATGCGCGCGGAAGGCATAAACCTGCGCAACCATGTGAAGATTGCCCGGGCCGAAAAGGCAGCGTCGGGCATTGCGGTCCTTCTTGAGGATGGCGAACGGCTGGAGGGATCGCACCTGCTGGTGGCTGCCGGTCGCGCGCCGGTCATCGAAAACCTCGGCCTCGACATGGCGGGCGTCGCCTATACGAAGCGCGGGATCACGGTCGACGGTGCGCTCAGAACCTCCAACCGCAACGTCTGGGCGATCGGCGACTGCAACGGCCTCTACGCCTTCACCCATATGGCCGGCTACGAGGCCTCGCTGTTCATCCGCGGCGCGCTGTTTCGGGCACCCGCCAGGCTCGATCCGGCAATCGTGCCGTGGGCGACCTATACCGATCCCGAGCTGGCCCAGGTCGGTCTCGGCGAAGGCGAAGCGCGCAAGCGACATGGCGAGGCTATCCGCGTGTTGCGCTGGAAGATGGCCGAGAACGATCGCGCCCAGACCGAGCGGGAAACCGACGGGTTGGTCAAGGTGATCACCGATCCGCGCGGCCGCGTGCTGGGTGCCACCATCGTCGGACCGCACGCTGGCGAGTTGATCCAGCCCTGGTGTCTGGCCCTTTCCAAGCGCCTGAAGATCGCGGCGATGGCGGGCTTCGTGCCGCCTTATCCCACTCGGGGCGAGGCGAGCAAACGCGCTGCCGGCAGCTATTTCACCACGGCCCTGTTCGGGCCGCGGACACGCGGGCTGGTGCGGTTCCTCGCGCGGTTGCCGGTTTGGTGAGATCAAGGTTCGTTGATCGGCGGCGCCTAGGCCGGACCGGCCGAGTTCGATAGACTTTGATGGCAATGACCACCGACGTCACCGTTCCGGCCCAGGCGATCCGCGCCGCGCGCCGTCGAAGGCCGGCTTTCGGCCTGTCGTGGCGTATTCTGGCACTCGTCGTGACGGCGGTGATGACGGCCGAAGTGTTCATCTTCCTGCCGTCGATCGCCCGCTTCCGCCAAGTCTATCTCGAACAGCTGATCGAAAGCGGCACGCTGGCTGCCCTGGCACTCGATGCCACGCCCGACAACATGGTGACCGAGGGGGTGAAGCGCAGCCTGCTCAACAACGCCCGGGTCGACGCCGTCGTGCTGGTCGAGCCGAACAGGCCCAAGCGCGCGCTGATGAACATCGAACCGCGCGCCGACATGCCGAGCTTCAACCTGATGGACCGCGGCGCCCTGGGGCTGATCTGGGACGCCCTGTCGTCGATGGCCCAGGACGGTTCGCGCTATATCCGGGTCGGTGGCGAATCGATGCGCCTGCCGACGGCGATGGTATGGATCGTCGCCGACGAGCTGCCGATGCGGATTGCCATGTACGCCTATTCCGGCCGCATTCTTGCGTTGTCGATCATCATTGCGCTGTTCACGGCCATTCTGCTCTACCTCGGCCTGCGCTGGTTGGTCATCCGGCCCCTGCAGGACCTGTCGTCCGACATGACGGCGTTCCGTCGCGCACCCGAAGAGGGTGGGACGGAGCGGGCGCCGACGCAGCGCAACGACGAGATCGGCGTGGTCGATCGCGAGTTCCAGAACCTGCAGCGCGAGCTGCGCGCCTCGCTCAGGCAAAAATCCCGCCTTGCCGAGGTCGGCGCCGCGACCAACAAGATCAACCACGACCTGCGCAACATGCTGTCGACGGCGCGTCTGCTGTCGGACAGGATGGCGCGCAGCGGCGACGAACGCACGCGCGTCCTGGCGCCGACCATCCTCAACACCATCGACCGCGCGGCGCGCCTGGCCAGCGACGCCATCGAGTATGTGCGCGACCGGCCGGCGCCGCGCCTGGCAACGCTCGATCTCGCCGACCTGGTCGATGAGGCCGGTATTGCCCTGCAGGAGCAGGGCGAGGACAGCAACCCCAACCTCGTCCGCGCGTGGCTGAACGAGGTAGGCGAAGGCAGCTCGGCGCGCGCCGACCGCGACCTGCTCTACCGCATCTTCGTCAATCTCGGCCGCAACGCCTTCGAGGCCGGCGCCACCACCGTAACCATCCGGTCGCGCACGAGCAGCGGCTTCCTCCTGATCGACGTCGCCGACAACGGTCCCGGGGTTCCGCAGGGGGTCGCCGCCCAACTCTTCCGGCCTTTCACCACCGGCGGACGCGCCGGCGGTGCGGGACTGGGCCTGGCCATCGCCCGCGACCTGGTGCGCGCCCATGGCGGCGACATCGCGCTCATCGAAACCGGCCCCTCAGGCACCACCTTTCGCTTTACCCTGCCGCTCGGCGGCGCCTGACGAAATCGACCGGAGGGATGATCAGCGCTCGGCCTTGAGCTGGGCGATGAAGGCGCGGATGCGCCGTGCGTTGACACCGAGATCGGACTCGCCGGCACGGCTCTTGGAGCGGATGTCGATCCGGCTGCCCGTTCCTTCGGCCCGAATACGCACCACGATGTCGTCGCGAAACCCGAACCACTGGCTGGTGTCGACGGCTTCGAGACGTCCGTCGGCGGGCGCGCGTGCGACGACGTCCCAACCCAGCGCCATTGCCACCCGGTCGACGCGCTTGAATGCTTCGGCCGGCGCCACCGGCAGGACGACGGGCATGATATCGGGATAGGCGTCGCGCTGGAGTACGGCCGCAGCAGCGCCGGGATAGACCGGCGGGTTGGGCGCACCGCGCCGCGATTGCAGCAGGGCAACCATGGCCGGCGGATCGGCGATATCGCTCGAGATGTCGTTGATCGCCGGCAGTTGCTGTGACCACAGAAACCAGCTCACCGGCACCCAGGCGCCGGCCACTCCGATCACGATGGCGAGAAACGCCGCCACGAATCCGCGCCGCCGGTCGCCGGGCCGCGTCGGAACGATGGTTGCGAGTCCCAGCGCCACCCCCGCAACGGCAACGTAGAAGCCGTAGCGAAAGACCGCGATCGCCGCCTCGATATCCAGGCCGAGGTAGCGATGCAGCGGTCCGGCGGCGGCAACGATCAGCGCGGCTACGCAGGCCGCAATGAAGGCCAGGCGCGCCAGGCGATGGCTGATCGGGTTGGTTGGTCGAACAAACATGCCGTCTCCGCTGTAACGGCATCGTAACCGCTAAAAGTACCCCACGCATCCGCCCGGCAATCAGGCGCTCGACAATCCCGGTTGCGTTCTCTATGCGGCCACAATGACGACAGCCGATACCATCCGGCGGCGTGCGATGGCTTCCGGGCTTGTCGCCATCTGCCTCTGGGGCTCGCTCGCGGCGCTTTCGGTGCTGGCAGGCCCGATCCCGCCATTCCAGATGGTGGCCATGACGTTCGCCATCGGCGCGTCAATCGGCGTCGTCCGCGCCCGGCGGCGTGGAGTCGATTGGGTGAGGCTCGTGCGCTGGCCGGCGCGCGTTTGGTTGGTGGGGGTGGGTGGTTTGTTCGGCTATCACGCCCTCTACTTCGGTGCGCTGCAACTCGCCCCACCCGCCGAAGCCAATCTCGTCAACTATCTCTGGCCGCTCCTGATCGTGCTGCTGTCGGCGCCGCTTGCCGCAGAAAACGAACGAGGGCGCCTGGGCTGGTCGCACGTCGCAGGTGCCCTGCTGGGCTTCGCCGGCGTGGCGCTGCTCGCCTTCGGCCGCGGCCTCCATTTCGCCGGCGACCATGCCCTGGGCTATGCGCTGGCGTTGGGTTGCGCCTTCACCTGGGCGCTTTATTCGGTGTTGTCGCGCCGTTTTGGCGAGACGCCGACCGATGCCATCGCGGCTTTCTGCGCGGCGTCCGCCGCCTTGTCGCTTCTCTGTCATCTCACGTTCGAGCGCACGGTGTGGCCGGCTTCGCGCGAACTCTGGAGGCGTTAGCCGGGTTGCCAGCCGGGCGGCGCGAGTTCGAAGCCCGCGAAGTCGAATCCGGGCGCCACGGTGCAGCCGACAAGCGTCCAGCTGCCCAGCGAGCGCGCCGCCTGCCAGACGCCGCGCGGCACCACGATCTGCGGCGTCTCGCCGAGGCCGAAATCACAGCCGAGCCGCAGATGCCGGACCGCGTGGCCGTCGTTGCTCATCGAAAGTGCGAGCGGCGCCCCGGCATAGTGGTGCCAGACTTCGTCGGCATCGACCCTGTGCCAGTGAGAACGCTCGCCGGCCTTGAGCAGGAAGAAGATCGCCGTGCTGACGGCCCGGCCCGCATCGGGTGCACGGAAGGTCTCGCGGAAATGCCCACCCTCGGGATGCGGCCTCAGCCCGAGGCGGGCAATGATCTCGTCCGCCGTCAATCCAGTCGACGTCACGCCGGCGGCGGCACCGTCGCCTTCATCGACGGCAGTTTGGAAAACGCCGAGAACCACTTGGCGAGCTTGGCGCGCTTGCCACGCCAGTCGTGGCTGGCGAAGCGGAAGTCGAGATAGCCGAGAGCGCAGGCGATGGTGATGGTGCCGATGGTCGGCTTGCCCTTGAGCGACTTGGCCTCGGCCTCGAGCTGGTCGAGCACGCCGTCGATCTTCTTCATCTGGCCCTTGGTCCAATCGGGCCAGCGCCGGTCCTCCGGCCGCAGGAAACCTTCGTAGCGCGCCAACAGCGCGGCATCGAGCAGGCCGTCGCCCATAGCCTGCTGCCTGAGCGCCACCCAGCGCTCGCGGCCCTTGCGCGGGAAGAGCTTGCGGCCCTTGTGCTGGCTGTCGAGATATTCGCAGATCACCGGCGAATCGAAGAGATCCATGCCCTTGACCGACAGCGCCGGGATCTTGCCGATGGGATTATGCTTGTCGACGTCGGCGTTGGGCGCCACCGGCGTCAGCGCGACGTTCACCATCTCCATCTTCTTGTCGAGGCCGGTGAGCAGCGCCATCGCCCGCACCTTGCGGGCATAGGGCGATGAAGGCGAATAATAGAGCTTCATCTTGGCCATGGTCGGTCTCCTGTCTTCCGGCCGCGTCAGGCGCCGGCCATGTGGGGAATGTCGACGTCGTTCAGACGCACCTTGCGCGCGGTATCGACGATCTGCTGCCAGGTCGTGGCATCGATCGGCACGCCGTTCTTCTCACGGTCGATGCGGCGCGCACGTTCCGGCTCGCCGGGAGTCAGAACTTCCGCAACGCCGGGCTGCGGCTTGGCTGACTTCACCCAGCCGATGAAGTTCTCGACTTCGTCTTCGAAGAACTCAGTGCCGCCCATCGCCGCCGGATCGATGATGATCGACAGCATGTTGTTGATGATGTCGGTGCTGTCCTTCTTGATGGTCCGCGGCGAATGCGTCTTGCCGCCGGTCAGCGCGCCGGCCAGCAGGTCGCAGATCACGGCGAGGCCGCCGCCCTTGTGCAGGCCGAACGGCAGGATGGCCCCGTAGGGCGCATTGTACAGGACCCCGGGATCGGTCGTCGGATTGCCGTTCGAGTCGATCAGCAGGCCAGGCTCCATCTGGATCTTCTTGTTGTTGGCGACGCGCACCTTGCCCGCTGCCACCTGGCTGGTGGCGAAGTCGAGCACGATCGGCTCCTTGCCCTTGCGCGGCACTGCCGTGCAGTAGGGATTGGTGGTGAAGCGCGGCTCGGCGCCACCGAACGGCGCCACCAGCGACTTGTGGCCATGCACGTTCACCCAATGCGTACTCACCATGCCGGCGCGCGCGCACTGCTCGCCCCAGTGACCGATACGGCCGATGTGGTGGGCATTGGTCAGGCCGACGACGCAGACGCCGTTCTTCTTGGCGCGTTCGATGCCGATATCCATCGCCTCCTTGGCGACGACCTGGCCGTAGCCGGCGCCGCCGTCGATCACCATCACCGAGCCGTTGTCGCGCACGATCTTCGCATGGTGGTTGCGTACGCAAGCGCCGGTCGTGGTGTTCTGGATATAGTGCGGCATCATGCCGACGCCGTGACTGTCGTGGCCGAACAGATTGGCCAGCACGAGATGGTCGGCGACGAGCTTCGCCTCCTGATCCGAGCTGCCGTCGGCCCGACAAATCGCCATCGTGAACGTGTGCAAGCGATCGGGCTTGATCCGAACCTCGCCCACCGCACCCTGCCCGTCGGCCATGCCGTCTCCCCCGAATCCCGCTTTCGGCGCGCAAGGTTCCGCGTCGGTCCCGTCCTGTCAACGACGAAGCGGAGACGGGCTGCAGACGACCCGAAGGATGCCCTGATTTCGCCGCTGTGACGGGCCAAATGACGGCCTCGCAGCCCGCGAACCAGCCCACGAACCTCGGGCGCGGCGATGGCCCGATCCGGCTCCGCCGTGGTACTGAGGGCAAAGACCCTACGACGTCATCAGGATCCGGCAACCGCATGCGATTTTCTAGCCGCCTCGCCTGGTCCAGCCTTGCGGGGCTCGCGCTCCTGTTGTCGGGCGTCGTTGCGTTCGCCCAATCGACGCCGGCGCCGCAACGGCCGTTCTCCCAGCTTGTCGACCTGTGGACGCGTCAGCTCGACCGCGTCGCCACCCGCACCGAGCAAGCCGTCCTGCTGCCGGCCGAGATCGATGCGTTGCGCGAACAGGTCGCCGGCGTGCGCACCGCCGCCGCAGCTGCAGCCGCGCTCGCCCGCAACGACCTGGTCGACATCAAGAAGCTGCTGGCGCCGCTCGAGATCAAACCGGGAACCGATGCTGCATCCGAGTCTGACGCCGTCAAGGCCGACCGCGAGCGGCTATCGGAACAGGCATCGGTGAGCGAAGGCCGGGTCAAGCAGTGCGAAGTCGTGATCGCTCGCGCCGACCAGCTGCTCGAGCATCTGACCAAGCTGCGCGGCGAGGTCGTGCTGCAGAACCTTCTGCGTCGCAACACCTCGCCATTGTCGGGCCAGGTATGGAGCAATATCGGCCCGGAGTTGACTGCCTCGGTGCATGCCCTATCGGCGGCGATGGCCGCCTGGAATCGCGGCGGGCTGGCGGCGCTGAGATCGGGTGGACAGGACCTCACGCCACTCGCGGCCTGGGCTGCGCTCACCATTGCCCTTTGGTGGGCCGGACGATGGCTCCGCCGCCGCTTCGGCCGCAGGCATGACCATGAGCCGACCCACCGCGACCGTACCATCGCCACCGCGATCGACGGCATCGGGCTGGTGCTGGTGCCGATCCTCGCCGTGTGGCTGATCGGCAAGCTGCTGGCCGCCAGCGCGCCGCCGTCGCCCCTGGACGTGCTGGTGCCGGAATTCACCCTGCGCCTGATCGTCCTGCTGTTGGTGTTCGGCATGACCGCGGCCGGGCTCGCGCCGGCACACCCGGCGTGGCGCATCCTGCCGTTCACGGATTCGAGCGCACATTATCTCTCTCATGCACTGCGCCGCCTGATGGTGGCAGGCTTTACGGCCGATCTGATCTACGTCGCGCTAAGCCACGGCAACGGGCGCGAGGCGGTGGCGGCCGTCGGCTCCCTCGTGCTTGCCATCGTGGTCGGGCTGTTCGCCCTGCCGACGCTGGGCAACAAGGCCTGGCATGCGGCACGGCCCGAGGGATCGGAGCTGCCCCCGATGATCGGCGGCACCTGGTGGTCGATCGCACGCCTCGTCCTGAGCGCTGGGGTACTGTCGTCGATCGGCTTCGCGCTCGCAGGCTATGCCGCGCTCGCCACCCACCTTCATTCGTCGATCGCCGCAACCTGCCTTCTGATCGCGATCGGACTCCTGCTGCATCGCCTCATCGCCGACCTGCTCGACGCCGCCGCCGCGGCCGACACGCCGACCGGCCGCTGGGTGCGGCACCGCCTCGGACTGCCGGCCGATTCCACGCTGCGCGGTCAGCTGATCCTGTTGCTGCTGTTCGACGCGATCCTGGTGGCGTTGCTGGCGTTGGCGATCCCGGCCACCTGGGGGGTCGACACCGACGCCATCCTGCAGGGCTTCGGCCAGCTGCTGCGCGGCGTGAGGGTGGGTGGCGTCACCATCTCGCTCGGCAACATAGGCATGGCGATCCTGGCCTTCGGTGTGTGCATGCTGATCGCGCGCCTGATCCGCAGCATCGTGCGCGACCGCGTCCTGCCGACCATCGATGCCCAGCTGCCGTTGCGCCAGTCGATCGACGCCGGCCTCAATTATGCCGGCGTGCTGGTGGCGATCCTGGTCGGCGTCGGCGCCTTGGGCGTCGACTTCACCAACCTCGCCATCGTGCTGGGCGCCCTGTCGGTCGGCATCGGCCTCGGCCTGCAGAACATCGCCAACAACGTGATCTCCGGCGTGATCCTCTTGATGGAGCGACCGATCAAGGCCGGCGACTGGGTGATCGTGAACGGCCATGAGGGCTTCGTGCGGCGCATCAACATCCGCGCCACCGAGATCGAGACCTTCCAGCGCACGCACGTGATCGTGCCCAACAGCATGTTCCTGCAGAACCCGGTCATCAACCGCACCTATTCGGACACGTCGAGCCGCGTCGAGATCCAGATCACCGTGCCGGTGGCGACCGACGTGACGGCGATGGAGGCGATCCTGCGCGAGGCGGCGCTCGGCCATCCGCGGGTATTGCGGGTACCGAGCCCGATCGTGCGCTTCGTGCGCGTCGGCACGGCCGGCCTCGATTTCGAGCTGTTCGTGTTCGTCGCCCGGCTCGAGGACCGGCTGGTCGTCGGCAACGACCTCAATCGCGCGATACTCGCACAGCTTCTCGAGAGGAAGGTCATCGATCCCGGTGCGGTGCCCGAGTACAGGATCCGCGATCTTGACCGGCTCGGCGCCGCGCTGCGCCGCGGTGGCCCGGCGACGGAAGGAACGAACGATGCCGCCGCGGCGCCGAAAGACTGATCCGCCGCGCCGGCGCTGGCCGCTTGTCCTGCTGTTCGCCGGCGGCGTTCTGGCAGGCGTGGCGCTGTGGGCCTATGCGCCGACGCTGCCGGCCGAGCTGCTGGCCGCGCGCTACACCAGCGAGCACTCGACGTTCGTCGATGTCGGCGGCGTGCGCGCCCATATCCGCGACTACGCGCGCGACGGCACACGCGGACCAGACGACGCCGATACCATCCCGCTGGTGCTGATCCACGGATCCCTGGGTTCGCTGCACATGTGGGAGGGCTGGGCGCGCGAACTGGGACCGCGCATGCGGCTGATCACCGTCGACCTGCCGGGGCACGGTCTCACCGGCGCCTGGCCGCGCGACGAATACACCATCGAAGCCTACACCGATTTCATCGAAGTGCTGGTCGACACCCTGCACCTCGATCGATTCGTGCTGATCGGGCATTCGATGGGCGGCGCCGTCGCCTGGAGTTTCGCCGCCACCCGGCCGGACCGGGTTAGCCATCTCGTTCTGGTCGACGCCGCAGGTTATCCACGCCACGGCGAGGCGCCGCTGCCGATCCGGCTTGCCCGCATGCCGGTGGTGGGTGACATCGGCATTTACTTCAAGCCCGAACGCCTCGTGCGACGCTCGCTCGAGGAAGTCTACGCCGACCCCGCGATGGTGACGCCCGATCGGATCAAGCGGTATTCCGAGCTGCAGCGCTTCCCCGGCAACCGCGAGGCCACGCTGCAACGTGCGCGTACCCAGGAGCCGCTCGATCCCACGCCGCTCAAGCGGCTGGACGTGCCGACCCTGATCATCTGGGGCGCCAAGGATCGCTGGGTGCCGGTGGCCGATGCCTTCCGTTTCCAGAACGACATCAAGGGCGCCAAGCTCGAAATCTTCCAGAACCTCGGCCACAACCCGATGGAGGAGGATCCCAAGGCGACCGCCGCCGCGGTAGCCGCTTTCCTCGCCTCGACTCCGCCGCGGCGCATCGTCCTGCCCCGCGCTCCGCCAGCGGAGTCCGTCCCATCCGATCCGACAGCGGTGCTTCCCGCGGTGATTCCGGAGAAGGACTAGGCGCTGGCGAGAAGTGCCATCACCTTGGCAAAGGCCTCGTCGGCAATCGTCTCGATCTCGGCCTGGGTGCGGTTCTGGATGGGATGCGGCACGTAGACGACGGCGGGTTCGAAGCCCAGCGAGTCACTTTGCGCTTCGACGCCGTCGACGAAGCCTGTCGTCACGATATTGACGCCGGGAAGGCCGCGTCCATCGAGGCTATGAAGGTCGTGCAGACTGCACGATGTGCAGGAGCCTCAATCGCTTAGGGCGATTACCGCGAGCTGGTTCTCCGCCGCGATCTTCTGCAGCAGGTCCGTCGGCGCCACCTTGGTGTTGGTGGGCTTGCGGTAACGCCTTGTGGCGACGCCTGCCTTCTTGAAGTGTCCTTCGAGACGGTCGATGAACTCCGACCCGCGCGCCTTGCCGATGTCCATCAGCGCCACGCTCTTGCCCGCGACCGACGGCGGCGGCGCGAGGCGGGCGCGACGGGTCGGCGAGGTCTCGGCCGTGGGATCGCGCAATTTCAAGGCAACGTTCATGGAGGCATCTCCCTCAGCGAATTTCATGCGTGACGGCCTGGCATTCGTCGCGCACCGACTGGCCGGGCCAGCCGCCGATGATGGCCGAGAATAGCCCGGCTTCGCCGCCGGCGCGAACGATCAGGAGCCCATCGGGCTGGAATTTGTCGACCATCCTGTCGGCGAACGACGGCGGCATGCCCTCGGCAATGCCCTGGGCGCCGCGGATCAACTCGCTGCCCGGCCGCTTCAGCGCCTTGTAGAGCTCGTCCTCGATGCGGCGACGGTTCCAACCGCAATCCTTGAAGATCTTGTAGTGCTCCGGCGCCAGCACCAGCACGGCGTTGCCGGCAAGGCAGAGCTTGGGATGGCCGACCCCGAACAGGCCCATGGCGAGCGAGCGCACGAGCTCCTCCGGCGTGCGCGATTTCTGGTCGACGAAGCCGTTCACGCCCTCGCCGTGGAACAGCGTGACGGCGCTCTTGCCGGCAGGGATGCCGCGGCGCTGCGCCAGCGGCTCCCAGTCGGGATCGGATTCGTCCTCGGCGAAGCAGAAGGTGTACTTGCCGGGATTGCCGAGCGTCGCGCGATCCATGCCGCCCGGCAGGCCGCCGCCGACATTGCGCACGATCAACTGCAGGGCGCGGCCGATGGTGGCGTTGGCGCGGTTGCCCTGGCCCAGCGCATTGACGCCGCTGTTCATGCCGATGGCCCCGGCTGCCGGACCGTTGATGATGACCAGCGGGCCGGAGAAGTGCGTGGTGCAAAGAAGGCCATGCAACACGAACAGCGGATCGAGTGCCGCCTCGAGCACGCCCAGCACCACCGGCATGTACTCCGGCTTGCAGCCCGCCATCACCGCGTTGATCGCCACCTTCTCGACCGTGCAGGGCGCGAGGTTGGGTGGAATGTTGCCCACGATCTCGTCGGGCCTGCGCTCGGTGCCGCCCAGCATGCGCAGGATGCGCTCGTCGGTCGGCGGCACGACGGGCAGCCCATCGCTCCAGCCGCGCTCGAAGCAGGCTTCGATGGGATCGTCCCATTCGCCGACGGCGATGGTGCGGGCCTTGAGGCCCGTGTCGCCGTAGCGTGCCACCAGGGTCTCATGCACGCCGGGCTCGACGCTCTTGGAGCCGCAACCCGGCTGCCAGGCCGGCAGGCCGTCACCCGCCGCGGCGGCGCCGGCAAGGCGCGTCCATTCGGCGCGATCCCAGCCCACCGTGCGCTCGACCTCGCGGCCGCCCTTGAAGCGGATCAGGGTCGGCACCGTCTCGACTTTCAGCTGGAACGAACGCTGCAGGTCGTGATCGTCGATCACCGTGCCGACGCCGGACGGAAAGGAAGGATCGTCCTGGGTGACGACGGCCAGCGGACCGGCGCGGTCGAGGCTTTGCATCACCGGCTCGACCAGGGTGCAGGTCGGACAATCGTGCTTGGCGACGATGACGAAGCCGTCGCTTGGATATCCATCAGGCATTGAGCAGAGCCTCCACCTGGGCATCGACGAACGCCGCATCCTCGGGATTGGCGAGCGGGTTGCCGGCACGATGGCCCCAGACTGAAGGAATTTCCACCAGCTTCGCGTCCCTGAGATGAGGCAGCTCGGCGCGATTGTCGTCGGTCTGGAAATAAAGGTCGGTCGCCGAGGGCATCAGCAGCACCTTGGCCTTGATACCCGCCAGCGCCATCGCGAGATCGCCGCGGTAGAGGTCGTTGGCCGAGATGTCGCCGTTCTGCCAGGTCCAGAGCTGGGCCATGAGATCGCGCGCGTCGCGGCGCACGAAGTTGGCCTCCCAGGACCGCACCAGGAAATCCTCCAGGCTGGCGAAGCCCAGGCCGCGCCACATCTCGCGGCGATAGAAGGTCTGGCTGAGCGCCCAGCCGGCATAGATGCGACCCATGGCGCGCAGCCCTTCCTCCGGTGTACGGGCCGCCTGGACCGCGCTGCGCACGCCTTCTAGGAAGACGAAGTTGTGCGGCGCTGTGCGGGCCGAGCCGCAGACCACCGCGATGCGCTCGACCGCGTCGCCGAACTCGGGGCCGACCGCCTTCAGCACGAGCTTCGCCTCGCCCGGCCGCGTCACGCGCACACGCCAGTCGACGCGTGCCTCGCCGTTCGCGGGCACCTCGAGCGTCGCCTCGGGGCCCGCGAGCTCGGCGCCGTCGAGTCGGCCGAGGAGCTCGAGCCCCTCCGCGTTGGTGCGGAGATGGATCGCGCGGTCGCGAAACGCGGGATCGATGTAGCGCTCCCAGAGATC
>JACPVT010000230.1 GCA_016191685.1 Rhodospirillales bacterium
GGACCGGTTTGCAGCTCGATTCTGGACAGGTTTCTGGACAGAACTTGTTACATTCAGGCGTCCAGAAATAATGCGAGAAAGCCGTGAAAACACGGCATCCAACGGCCTCGCGGCCGTGAAAAACCATGTGGGAGTTGGCCGAGGACTTGGCCAGGGACTCGGGCAGGGAGTTTGCCCGCGTCACTCTAGCGGATGGCCGGGCTCGTGCGGGCGAGCGCCACGGTCGCGGCCAGCGCCACCGTGGCGGCGACGAAGCAGGTCGCGAGCACGCCCTCGGCGCCGAAGTTGGCCATGACGGCGGCCAGCACCGGCGGCGCGGCGGCCGAGACGATGCCCTGCGGGAGCGCAAGGCGGCCCATGTAGGTGCCGAACTGGGCGCGGCCGAACAGGGCGAGCGGCAGGGTGGCGCGCAGCACCGCCTTCAGCCCGTTGGCGACGCCGTAGGCCATCAGGCAGAGGAGAGCGACGGCAAAGTTGCCGCCGGCCAGCCAGGCGAGGCCGAGGCCGAGCGGCAGGACAGCGGCGGCAAACAGCGCCGAGCTCATGATCGAGTAGCGGTGGCCGAAGGTGAGTTCGACCGCGCGCACCGCGACCTGGGCCGGGCCGATCAGCGAGGCCAGCAGGAGCGCGGTCGCGGGGTCGTGGCCAAGCCCGCGCAGCACGCCGATGGCGTGCACGATGAAGCCGGTGAAGATGAAGGCGCCGCACGAGAAGGCCGTCGCCAGCAGCAGGAAGGCGCGGGTGCTGTCGGCCGCCGACAGGCTGGCGGCGGGCGCGGGGGCTGCGGCGGCCGCATGGGCAGGCGGGCGGCCCGGCAGCATCAGCAGATGGACGGGCAGGCAGACAAGCAGATGGAGGCCCGCGAAAACGAGCAGCGTGCCGCGCCATCCGATGAGGGGTTCAAGCAGGCCCGAGATCGGCCAGAACACGGTGGAGGCGAAGCCGCCGACGATGGCCAGGATCGCGATCGCCTGCCGCGCCCGCGTGCCTGCGACCTGGGCGAGCGCAATGCTGGCCGGCGTGTTCAACGCGAGAGTGGAGGCGATGCCCATGGCCGCCCAGCACAGGAGGTAGCTCACCAGGCCCTGCGAGGCGGCGAGAGCGGCCAGCGAAAGCGCATAGACGAGCGAGCCGGTTGCCATCAGGCCACGCGCGCCGAGCCGGTCCATCGACTTGCCGACCCAGGGCGCGAAGAGCGCACCCATGCCGAACATCACGGTGATGCCGCCGTAGACGACTTCGCTCGGCAGCCCGAGGTCGTGCTCGATGGGACGGCCCAGCACCGAGGGCATGAGAAAGGTGGTGCCCCAGCCGATGATCTGCGTGATGCCGAGCCCCGACGTGGCGCGGACAGCGGGGCTCAGGATCACGCCGCTTTCGACTGCTCGGGGTAGAGCGACAGAAGCCCCGCTTCGCTGGCGGCGCAGACGCCGCGCTCGGTGATCAGCCCGGTGACCAGGCGCGCCGGCGTGACGTCGAAGGCGGGGTTGGCGGCGGGACTGCCGCCGGGCAGCACGGCGACGGTGGCCATCTCGCCGGACTCGGTGCGGCCCATCATGTGCGAGAGCTCGCGCGCGCTGCGTTCCTCGATCGGGATGTCGCGATGGCCGTCCTCGATCGTCCAGTCGATGGTGGGATAGGGCAGGCCGACGTAGAAGGGCACGCCGTTGTCGTGCGCGGCCAACGCCTTCAGGTAGGTCCCGATCTTGTTGCAGACGTCGCCGCGACGCGTCGTGCGGTCCGAGCCGACGACGCAGAAATCGACCTTGCCGTGCTGCATCAGGTGGCCGCCGGCATTGTCGGCGATCACGGTGTGGGGCACGCCGTGCTTGCCCAGCTCCCAGGCGGTCAGGCTGGCGCCCTGGTTTCTCGGGCGGGTTTCGTCGACCCAGACATGGATGGGAATGCCGGCGTCGTGCGCCTGGTAGATCGGCGAAAGCGCGGTTCCCCAGTCGACCGTGGCGAGCCAGCCGGCGTTGCAATGGGTCAGCGCGTTGATCGTGGCGCCCGACGGCTTGCGCGCGGCAATGCGTCGGATTTCGACCAGGCCGTGCTGGCCGATGCGCCTGCAGATTTCCACGTCCTCATCGCAGATCTCGTCGGCGCGCCGATAGGCGGCGTCGCGGCGTTTCGCCGGCGGCAGCGGGCTGAGCAGGGCGCGCATGTCGTCAAGTGCCCAGCGCAGGTTGACCGCGGTCGGCCGCGATTCGAGCAGGAGCGTGTAGGCGCGTTCCAGCATGGCGTCGGACGGGTCCTCGGCGATGGCCAGCGCCATGCCGTAGGCCGCGGCAGCGCCGATCAGCGGGGCGCCGCGCACGATCATGGTGCGGATCGCCAGCTCGGCGTCCTCGACGGTGTCGAGGTCGCGCACCACGAAATCGTGGGGCAGCAGGGTCTGGTCGATCACCTGGACGGTCGTGCCGTTGGGGGTGAGCCAGATGGTGCGATAGGGTTTGCCGTCGACTTTCACGCCGCCACTTTAGAGGGCGCGCGCCACCGCGTCGATGATCGCCGCCGCATCGAGCTTGTAGGCGCCGTAGAGATCCGGGATGTCGCCCGACTGGCCGAAATGCTCGATGCCGAGCGGCACGACCCGCTGGCCGCGCACCGAGCCCAGCCAGCTGAGCGCCAGCGGATGGCCGTCCATGACCGTCACCAGCCGGGCGTCGCGCGACAGCGGCGCCAGCAGCCGCTCGACCGGGCTCGGCGAGCGATCGACCTGGCCGACGGTGCGGCCGCGGCTTCTCTGCTGGGCGAGCCAGTCGGTGTGCAGCCGGTCGGGCGAGGTCAGCACGAGGAGCCCGGCGCCGGCAAAATCCCGCACCACGCTTTCGTGTGCCGCGATCGCCTCCGGCGTCACCGCGCCCATGGCAACGATGGCGATATCGGCACCCGGGTCGGGCGGGGCGTACCAGTAGCCGCCTGACACGATGTCGTTTTGCTGTTCGGGTGTCAGAAGTCGTTCGGGTTGCGGCAGGCTGCGCGTCGAGAGTCTGAGATAAACCGACCCACCCTTCGGCAGCTGCATGTACTCGAGCCCGTGCCGCATCAACACGGCCAACTCGTCGACATAGGCCGGCTCGTAGGAAACGAGCCCGGGCTGGCCGATGCCGATCAGCGGCGTGTGGATGCTCTGGTGCGCGCCACCCTCGGGCGCCAAGGTCACACCCGAGGGCGTCGCCACGATCATGAAGCGGGCATCCTGGTAGCAGGCGTAGTTCAGCGCATCGAGGCCACGGGCGATGAAGGGATCGTAGAGCGTGCCGATCGGCAGCAGCCGCGCGCCGAAGATCTCGTGGCTGAGGCCCATGGCCGCAAGCTGGATGAACAGGTTGTTCTCGGCGATGCCCAGCTCGACGTGCTGGCCGCGCGGCGTCTTGCGCCAGAGCTGGGCCGACACGACCTTCAGCTCGCGGAACACGTCCTCGGCCTCGGTGTGGGCCCATAGGCCGCGCCGGTTCACCCAGGCGCCGAGGTTGGTCGAGACCGTGACGTCGGGCGAGGTGGTGACGATGCGGCGGCTGAGTTCGCTGTCTTCGGCTGCGATCGCGTTCAGGATCTTGCCGAAGCCTTCCTGCGTGCTCGACTTCTTGTCGTTGGGCTTGGGCAGGGCCGCCGGAATCGAGATGATGGGCGCCTCGGTGCGACGACGGCCTTCGGCATTGAAAGGTGCCGCATCGAGGAAGGCCTGCAGTTCGGGAGCCTGGACGTCGAGGCCCGCGAACTTGTCCCATTCCTGGCCGTCGCCGACGCCCATGCCCTTGCGGAAGCTCGCCATCTGGTCGAGCGTCATCAGGCCGGAATGGTTGTCCTTGTGGCCGGCGAAGGGCAGGCCCTGGCCCTTGATGGTATAGGCGATGAAACAGGTCGGCTTGTCGTCGGCCACGCCCTCGAAGGCATCCAGCACGGCCTGCATGTCGTTGCCGGCGAGGTTGGTCATCAGCCGGTGCAGCGCGGCGTCATCATGCTGCTCCAGGATGCGCCGGATGCCGGGATACTGGTTGAGGTCGCGCGTCAAAGCCTCGCGCCAGCCTGCGCCACCCTTGAAGACCAGCGCCGAGTAGAGCGAGTTGGGGCAGGCGTCGATCCATTGACGCAGTTGCTCGCCGTCGGGCTGGGCGAAGGCCGTCTCCAGCAGCCGGCCGTACTTCAGCGTGATCACGCGCCAGCCGACCAGTTCGAACATCTCGGCGACGCGGCCGAACAGCCGGTCATTCACGACGCCGTCGAGGCTCTGGCGGTTGTAGTCGATCACCCACCACAGGTTCCGTACGTCGTGTTTCCAGCCTTCGAGCAGCGCCTCGAAGATGTTGCCTTCGTCGAGCTCGGCATCGCCGACCAGCGCCACCATGCGACCGGTGGGTCGCGTGGCGTCGCCGAGGTTCTTCAGCCGCACATAGTCCTGCACCAGTGACGAGAAGAGCGTCATGGCGACGCCGAGGCCCACCGAGCCGGTCGAGAAGTCGACGTCGTCCGCGTCCTTGGTGCGCGAGGGATAGGACTGTGCGCCGCCATAGCTGCGAAAGCGTTCGAGCTTGTCCTGTGTCTGGTGGCCGAACAGGTACTGGATGGCGTGGAACACCGGCGAGGCATGCGGCTTCACCGCGACGCGATCCTCAGGCCGCAACACCGAGAAATAGAGCGCCGTCATCACCGTCGCCAGCGACGCGCACGAGGCTTGGTGGCCGCCGACCTTCAACCCGTCGCGGTTGGGCCTGAGGTGATTGGCGTGATGGATGGTCCAGGCGCTTAGCCACAGCACCTTGCGCTCCAGTTCGCGGAGCAACTTCAGACGCTGGACGGGGGCGAGGGTGGTCATGGCCATGGGCATACGCCTGCCAGTCTGGAAGGTCCTTGCGTTTGACGTTCGGAATCGGCTGTATAGGGTAGATCTCTCCCAATTATTGGAATATCGAGCAATGATAAACCTCGATGCTATCGACCGGCGCATTCTTGAGCGGCTGCAGCACGACGGCCGCCTCAGCAACGCCGACCTTGCCGAACAGGTCGGTCTCTCCTCGTCGCCATGCTGGCGGCGGGTCAAGGCGCTGGAGGAGGCGGGCGTCATCAAGGGCTATGCCGCCCAACTCGACGCCAAGTCGGTCGGCCTCTCGGTCAACGTCTTCATGAGCGTGTCCCTCTCCACCCAGAACGAGAAATCGTTGAAGGATTTCGAGCGCGCCGCGGCTGCGCGGCCCGAGGTCATGGAGTGCTACCTGATGACCGGCGACAGCGACTACCTGCTGCGCGTCGTCGTGCCCGACCTCGAAGCCTACGAACGCTTCGTCATGGACTTCACCAAGATTGCGGGCATCGCGCAGATCAGGAGTTCGTTCGCCCTGCGCCCGGTCAAGCAGGGCACTGCGCTGCCTCTGGGCGTCAGCCGAGATCGATGACGCCGCTCATCATCGGCACGCAGCGCCCGCCGATGTAAGTGGCGACGACCTTGCCGGCCTTCTTCTCCGCCGATGCCTGCAGGATGCTCGGGCGGCCCATGTCGAAGCCCTGGCCGATCGTCTTCGAAAGCACGAGATCCTTCTCCTTGGCATTGTGTGCCAGCAGGCCGATCAGCGTGATGTTGGCGCTGCCGGTCGCGGGATCTTCCGGCACGCCGTAGAGCGGCGCGAACATGCGGCTCTGTATCTCGACGCCGTGCTCCCTGGCCTGGACATAGAGATGGACGCCGACGGTGCGGGTCATCGGCAGGTGCCTGGCAAAAGCATCGTTGTTGCAGAGTGCGGCTTTCAGCACGTCGCGCGAGCGCACCTCGGCGAAGAGGAAGTTGTTGCCTGTCGATGCGATGATCGGCTGGCCCACGATGTCGGCGGGCTTCAAGCCGACCGCGGAAGCCACGATCTCGGAATCGACGGTCTCGCCCAGGCTCAGTTGCTGCGGCGCCGCAAGGCGCGTCGCCACCGTGACGCCGTTCTCGCGATGGATATCGAGCGGCACGAGGCCGGCTTTCTCCTCGAATACCAGGCGGTCGCCCGTGACCTTGCCCATCCTCGCCAGCACGAAGGCCGTGCCGACGTTGGGATGGCCGGCGAATGGCATCTCGGCCTTGGGCGTGAAGATGCGGACTTCGGCAGTATGGGCCGGGTCCTTGGGCGGCAGCACGAAGGTCGTCTCGGCCAGGTTGAACTCGGCGGCAATGGCCTGCATGCGCTCGGTCGAGAGGCCTTGCGCATCCAGCACCACGGCCAATGGATTGCCGCCGAACTGGCGGTCGGTGAAGACGTCGACGGTGACGAACTGGAATTTCATGATTTCAAATCTGCCACGCCGGGCTAAGCTTCCCGCATGATCAATGCTCACGGCACCCCCAAAATCTCTTACGACCATGGCGTTTCCGACCGGAAGCTGATCGGCGAGACCATCGGCGCCTTCTTCGATCGCCAAGTCGAATCCTTCCGCGAGCGCGAGGCGCTGGTCGTGCGACACCAGAAGGTGCGCTGGAGCTGGGGCGAGCTCGCCCGCCGGGTCGACGATCTCGCCGCTGGCCTGATGGCGCTGGGGCTGGAACGCGGCGACCGGGTCGGCATCTGGGCGCCCAATACCTCGGAATGGACGCTGGCCCAGTTCGCCACGGCCAAGGCGGGACTGGTTCTGGTCAACGTCAACCCGGCCTACCGGCGCGCCGAGCTCGAGTACGCGATGAACAAGGTCGAGTGCAAGACGCTGATCCTGGCGCCGGCACTAAAGACCTCGAACTATCTCGAGATCGTCGATGATCTGGTGAAAGCCAAGAAACTGCCGCTTCTCAAGCACATCGTCCGGCTCGGCCGGGAGAAGACGCCCGGCATGCTCAATTTCGACGATGTCGCCACGGCAGGTGGCAATGCCGAGAAGGTGAAGCTCGCCGAGCTTGGACCCAAGCTGCAGTTCGACGATGCCATCAACATACAGTTCACCTCGGGCACGACCGGCCATCCCAAGGGTGCCACGCTCAGCCACCACAACATCCTGAACAACGGCTATTTCGTCGGCCTCGGACTTAAGCTCACGCCCGCGGACCGGCTGTGCATTCCGGTGCCGCTCTATCATTGCTTCGGCATGGTGATGGGCAATCTGGGCTGCCTGACCCACGGCGCCACCATGGTCTATCCCGCCGAGGCCTTCGATCCGCTGGCGACCCTGCAGGCCGTCGCCGAGGAACGCTGCACGGCACTCTACGGCGTGCCCACCATGTTCATCGCCCAGCTCGACCATCCCGAGTTCGCCAAGTTCGATTTGAAGAGCCTCCGGACCGGCATCATGGCGGGCTCACCATGCCCGATCGAGGTGATGAAGCGCGTGCAGAGCCAGATGAACATGGGCGAGGTCACCATCGCCTACGGCATGACCGAGACGTCGCCCGTCTCGACGCAGTGCGCCACCGACGATCCCGTGGAGCGCCGTGTCTCCACCGTCGGCCAGGTGCTGCCGCACATAGAAATCAAGATCGTCGATCCCGAGGGCAAGGCGGTACCGCGCGGCGAGACCGGCGAGTTCTGCACCCGCGGCTATTCGGTGATGAAAGGCTACTGGAACGACGCCGAGAAGACCGCCGAGGCGATCGACGAGGCGGGCTGGATGCGCACTGGCGACCTCGCGACCATGGATGCCGAGGGCTATGTCAATATCGTGGGTCGGCTCAAGGACATGGTGATCAGGGGCGGCGAGAACGTCTATCCCCGCGAGATCGAGGAGTTCCTCTACCGTCACCCGAAGATCCAGGATGTTCAGGTGATCGGCGTGCCCGATCCCAAGTATGGCGAGGAGATCTGTGCCTGGGTCAAGCTGCGCGACGGCGAGAGTGCGACGGCCGAGGAGATCCGCGAGTTCTGCAAGGGCCAGATCGCCCACTTCAAGATCCCGCGCTACATCGAGTTCGTGGCTGAATTTCCCATGACCATCACCGGCAAGATCCAGAAGTTCGTGATGCGCGAGCAGACCATCGGCAAACTCGGCCTGAAGGCCCAGAAAACGGCCTAGTCGTTGGATTTCAGGGGTTATCGGATCCCTGCGGTGTCCGGTGATTGGCCCCAGAATGGTCACGGCGACGCACTTTTTGTGGCGCGATTCGCTGCAAAGATTTCCGTCGAAACGGATTAGGACGATGACGACCGATCGAACTCCGAACACCGCTCCCGAGTCTCACAAGGCGTCGCCGGCCGGCGCGCGCCCCACCGCGCGGCAGCTGCTTAAGGAACTCGACGGTCCGGTCGACGAGCGTTTCAAACAATCCCTCGCGGGGCTGACGCGTGGGCTCGGCGAACGCGCGGCCCGGCAGCCAATGGGCGATCCGAAGGCTGCGGCGGAAGCCCGTCGCGCTGCGCTGCAAGCATACGACCTCGCGCGCGCCCGCCGCTTGAAGACGGCTCTGAATGCCGTTGGCTTGGTGGTGGCCACCGCCGGCGTCGCCTGCTTCACCGCGTTCCTCGCCATGCCGCCCGACAGGTTGTCGCCGAGCGTGATGGCGAGCACGGAACGCGCACCGTCCATCGGAGTGGTCGCTGTTGCGCCGCAGCCGACCGCCCCGCCACCGATCGCAAGCGCGCCTTCAGCTCCTTCCGCAATCGTGCCTGTGGCCGCACAAGCCGTGCCTGCGGCGGCGAGCGAACCCGTGCTCGTCAAGCCGGTGCCCATCAAGCCGGCGCCTGTAGAAGCGGCAACTGTCGCGCCGACGTCGGCTGCCGAGCCGGCCCCGCTACGGCGCGACGAGGTGGTGGAAGTCCAAACGAGACTTCATTCCTTTGGCTTCAATCCAGGGCCACCTGACGGGGCCGCGGGGCCCATGACCCAAGCCGCGGTCGTGCGCTACCAGCAGGATCGGGGGCAGCCGCAGACCGCCACGATCGACCGGGAACTGCTGGAGCAGCTTCGCCAGGATCCCGCGCCCCCGGTCGCCGCGCCGCAAGTTGCCCAGCGCACCGCACGGCCCGCACAGGCGTCGAGCGCCGCCCGGCAGTCGGATCCTTTCGAACCCATGCGCGTGGCGGCCCGGAACGTCGAGCGGTGGTTCCAGTCCCTGGGCCGTTGATCTACCGGGTCGGGCTCAGCCCAGCAGCCGCTTCACCACGTCCATCTGGATTTCCACCGCCTCGACCATGCCGGCGATCGGCACGCTCTCGTTTGCCGCATGGCCTTGCGCACCCGAGCCGGGGCCGAAATTGATGATCTCGATGCCGTCGTCGGCGAAGTAGCGGCCGTCGCTCACGCCGGTGGCATTGAGGAACTTCACCTTGCGGCCGGTCCTCGCCTTCACGGCCGCCTCGAAGGCGCCGACGGCGGCGCCGTTCTCCGGCGCGAAGAAGCCGTTGGTGCCGGTCAGGAACTCGACGGCATAGGTGCCCTTGGGCTCGCGCGCGCCGTCGATCACGCTCTTCAGTTCCTTGAAGGCGTCCTTCACCTTTTCGTCCGGCAGCAGGCGGCGGTCGATCTCGACGGTGCAGGCGGACGGCACCACGTTGGTGTTGTGGCCGCCGTGGAACATGCCGATGTTCACCGTCGACTTCATGGCGCCCGCGACGCGCTTGGCGAGCGCCTTGTCGTAGTAGGAGCTTAGCGCGCCGACCAGCCGCATCATGCGCAGGATGGCGTTGTCGCCGGCCGCCGGATTGCCGGCGTGGGCGGCACGGCCCTTGGTCGCGATGCGGGCCCACATGACACCGCGCTCGGCCACGATCAGGTTGTTTTCGGTCTGCGCGCCCAGGATCAGCGCGTCGGGCCGCACCCTGTCGCTCTTGCGCAGAAATTCCATGCCGTCAGGTCCGAGATTCTCCTCGTCGGCCACGAAGGTGAAGATGAGCTCGCCCTTCGCGGGCCCTCCGCGACGCGCGATCTCCTCGGCCAGCCAGATCTGGACCGCCATGCTGCCCTTGCAGTTGCCGGCGCCGAGGCCGTAGACGAGACCGCCCTTCACCAGCGCCCTGTAGGGATCGCTCTTCCAGTTGGTGCGCTCGCCCACACCCACCGTGTCGACATGGGCGTTGAAGGCGATGACTGGACCCTTTGCCTTGCCTTTCATTCGCGCCACGACATTGTCGACACCCTTCGTCTTGGCTGCGATCTCGACCTTGTAGCCCGCCTTCTTGAGGCGCCTGGCCGCGTAGGCGCAGATCTCGACCGAGGTGCCGGGCGGGTAGGGGCTCGGGAGCGCGATCAGATCGGACAGGATCGCAACAAGTTCGGACTGCATCTTCTTCGACATCAACTGTTCCTTCAGCGGTTGGCCAAGGCCGTCAGCACCTCGACCAGCACGCGCGCGCCGGCGGCGAGGTCGGCGGGGACGGCATTCTCGCTCTCGTTGTGGCTGATGCCGCGCTCGCAGGGCACGAAGATCATGCCGGCCGGGCAGAGCCCGGCGATGTGCATGGCGTCGTGGCCGGCGCCGGACGGCATGTCCATGTTGGGAAGCCTCAGGGCGTTGGTCTTGGCGCGCACCAGGTCGATCACCATGGGGTCGAAGTTGGTCGGCGCGACAGCGTTCACGCGCTCGATCTTCGCGGTGCAGGGAGCGGCCTTCGCCGCCACAATTTCCTTCAGCTTCTTCTCGTGAGCTTCCAGCACGGCGTCCGACGGATGGCGCATGTCGATGGTGAAGGTCGCTTTGCCTGGCACGGTATTGGGCGAGCCGGGAGCCACGTCGACGCGGCCTATGGTGAATCGCAGGGTGTCGTCCTTGTCGGTCGTAGCCTCGTACATCGCCTGCGCCACTCGAAGGGCGGCGGCGAACGCGTCCTTGCGCGCGGCGCGCGGCGTCGTGCCGGCATGTGCCTCCTCGCCCAGCGTCTCGACGATGTAGCGGCGGCTGCCCTGGATGGCAGTCACGACGCCGATCGTTTTCTTGTCGTTCTCCAGCCGCGGACCCTGCTCGATATGGGCCTCGACATAGCCATCGAGCGGAAAGCCGGGCTTGCCGTCGCGCATCGGCGCCGGTGCGGCTTTCAGCGTCTCGACCAACGCCTCCTTCACGACCACGCCTTTCCAGTCCTTCATCTGGAGCATGTCCTCGAGCTCGTACTGGCCCGCGAACACCGCCGAACCCATGGCGCCGGGCTGGAAACGCGAGCCCTCCTCGTTGGTCCAGGCCACTGCCACGACAGGGCGTTTGGTTCTGACGCCGGCATCCTCGAGCGCTTCCAGCGCCTCGAAGGCTGCCAGTACGCCGTACATGCCGTCGAAGCGACCGCCCGTCGGCTGACTGTCCATGTGCGAACCGCTCAGCACCGGCCTCGCCTTGGCGTCCGTGCCCTCGCGGCGCACGAACAGATTGCCGATGGTGTCGGTGAAGGTGGCAAAACCGCGGGCCTTGGCCCATGTGCCGAGCAGATTTCGTGCCGCGGCGTCCTCGGCCGACAGCGCCTGGCGGTTGACGCCGCCCCGAGGCGTGCCGCCCAGCTTCGCCATATCGACGTGCCGCTGCCACAAACGATCCTCGCGCACCGCCCCGGCGACGCTGCCTTCCGCCATGTCCTCTCCTCGAAGCTTGTCGCGCGAGCTATAGCGGCGGCATAGTCGATCTTCAATCGTCGGCGATTCCGGGGGCTTTCCATGCACAACCATCTCGATCGTGACCTGTTCGGCTACGGTCCCAATCCCCCCGATCCGCAGTGGCCCGGGGATGCCCGGATCGCCGTCAGCTTCGTGCTGAACTACGAGGAGGGCGGCGAGAACACCATCCTGAACGGCGACGCCGCATCGGAGGTTTTCCTGACAGAGACGCCGGGCGGCACGCCGATCCAGGGCGGTCGCGATCTCTCGACCGAGTCGATGTATGAATATGGCAGCCGCGCCGGCTTCTGGCGCATCCTGCGGCTGTTTGAGGAGCGCAAGATGCGCTTCACCTCCTGGGCGATCGGCCGCGCCCTGGAGCTCAACCCGATCGCCGGCAAGGCGATGGCCGCCGCGGGTCACGAAGTGGCAAGCCACGGTTGGCGCTGGATCAATTACAAGGATTTCACGTTCGAGCAGGAACTGCTGCACATCCAGCGCGCGGTGAAGGCCATCGCCGACACCGCCGGCAAGCCACCTGTCGGCTGGTACACTGGCCGCTTCGGCATGAACACGCTCTCCGCCGTGATCAAGCATGGCGGCTTCCTCTATTCGAGCGATTCCTATGCCGACGACCTGCCCTACTGGGTCAGCGTCGACGAAACACCGCATCTCATCATTCCCTACACGCTGGAAGTGAACGACATGAAGTTCGGCGTGGCGCCGGGCTTCACCGCGGGCGACGACTGGCTGCAGGCGATGAAGGACAGTTTCGACCTGCTCTATGCCGAGGGCAGCCGCAGCCCGAAAATGATGTCGGTCGGGCTGCACTGCCGCCTCGCCGGCCGGCCGAGCCGGGCCGCGACGCTTGCACGCTTCCTCGACTATGTCGCGTCCAAGCCCAAGGTCTGGGTGGCCACGCGCGAGGAGATCGCGCGGCACTGGATCAAGGTCCATCCGGCCCAAGGATGAGTGCGATGCATGACGCCATCACCGAGGCTCCCACCGGCACCGACATGGTGCTGCGTGCCCTGGCGCGCTTTCCCGAGCGCCGGGCCTTCGTGTGGGACGGCGGCAGTCTCACCTACCTCGGTGCGCTGGTGCTGATCGGCCGCCTGCAGGCGGCGATGGCGGCAGCCGGCCTGACGAAGGGCC
>JACPVT010000237.1 GCA_016191685.1 Rhodospirillales bacterium
CGCCCATGCAAAGGATGGATGTCATCCTGAGCGCAGCGAAGGATCCTTGATTCATATGCGATTGCCCTACCCGAGACGGGGGAGGAGAAGCGATTCGATGCCAGTCGGAAGGACCCTAGTCCGCCGCCTCACGCAACTGAGGCTGCGCCTGCGGCTCTCCGGTCGCGACTGGTTGGTGGATTTCCGCCGGCGTTGCCTGAGGCGAGGCAAAGTATGCGCTCGACGCCTTCTGGAAGTATTGCGCCATCCTGGCCGTGTGCGCCTGTGCGTCTTCCATGTCGGCGAGTATGCGGTTGATGCTGCCCGACATCCATTCGCCGCAGATGGTCGTCATCTCGACCGGCGTCTTGCAGGCCGACATGCGTGTGAGTGCATCGATGCCGGTCTCCAGCGCCACCTGGCGGCGCCTGGCCCAGGCCGCCATGTGCTGTTGAGCGTCCTGAAGCAGATCGTGCTGCTGCTGCAGAGCCATCTTCTGGCACTCAGCGAGATGGGCCGACGAGGTGCCGGCCTGCCAAGCGATCGTTCGAGTCCTGTCGATATTCGGTGAGTCGCCCATCGAATTCCTCCATTGCCCAATGCCTGTCGCATTCCCTCCAATTCAGGGACCGTTCCCACGTACATTCAGGTTCATTTGGCCGATGCCCCCGCACCGCCTAGTGGTCGAACCCTGTGCCCCGACGCGTGGCGGCGCAAGCGGCGAAGTATGAAAATTTGATGCAAGGGTCAGCGACCGCGAACTGTTTCGAAAGGAGACATCTCCACTCGGGCCAGCGCCGGCGCGGCTTGTGCCTCCGCTGCCTAGCGCAGGTCGGCCAGGTCGCCGTAGGGCTTGGTGATCAGTTCGAGCAGGTGGCCGTCGGGGTCCTCGAAATAGACGCCGCGGCCGCCCCAGTAGTGGTTGATCTCGCCCGGACCGCTCTTGTCGGGACGGGCGTAGAAGGGGATGCCCTGGGCCTTTACCTTGGCGAAGCCGGCATCGAACTCTGCGTCGTCCACCAGGAAGGCGTAGTGCTGAGTGCGCACGTCCTTGGAATCTACGAAGTCGAGCGTCACGCCGTTGCTGGTGCGCACCGGCACGAAATGACCCCAAGGCGCTTCGACCTTCACGCCGAGAATGTCGGCCAGGAACTGTGCCGAGACCTGCTTGTCCTTGGCCGGAACGATGAGGTGGTTGAGGGCTGGCATCGGGCCTCCTGCTGACTTTTCTTTTTAAATCTAGGAACGCCGGCCCGGCGTGCAAGACCATCCGGGACGCCCCGTGGCGCACCGTCGTTCAATTGTAACCGGCGCGCGTTACAAAGACAGACGGTGTGGTCGACCCAAGGAAGAAGCAAGACTCTGCTGCCCCCTCCACAAACAAGGAAAGCACCCACATGAGTGGCTTTTTCGACGCGCTGAAAGTGCAGCGCTGGGACGATCATCGCTATTATCATCACAGCCTCGTCAACCAGTCGCTGCACTTCGTCAGCGCGACGAGCTTCCTTGTCGCCTACGTGCTGGCCTTCTCCGATCCGGCGATGGCGGCCCTGATCGGCTGGCTGGTCGCCATGACGACCCGGCAGATCGGCCATCTCTTCTTCGAGCCCCGGGGCTACGATCAGGTCAACCAGGCCACCGACGACTACAAGGAAGAGATCAAGGTCGGCTACAACATCAAGCGCAAGCTCGTGCTGCTCGCGGTCTGGGCCGCCTCGCCGCTCCTGCTGGTGGTCGATCCGACGCTGCTCGGCGTCTTCGCAGCCCACGCCGATACGGCCGAGCTCGTCCGCCATGTCGGCGAGCTCTGGCTGGTCGTCGGCCTCGCCGGCATCGCCTTCCGCGCGGTCCAGCTCTTCGTCCTGCAGGACGTCCAGACCGGCCTGGTGTGGGTCACCAAGATCGCCACCGACCCGTTCCACGACATCAAGCTCTATCACCGCGCGCCGCTCCAGGTGTTGGCGGGCAAGCGGCGGGCCGACGCGATCTCCCACTCGATCTCGGAGTCGATCTCTGAGGTTATCGATGAGGAGGTTGTCGAGCCGATCTCCGTCGAGATCTCAAAGTCGGGCGTCTAGGGGACGGCCGACAACGCCGTCGGGCTTCCGGCTGCCGGCCTTCCAAGAGGCGGTGTAGTGGGCCAGCATCTCGCGCAGGATCCGTCGCTTGATGGCGCGGTCGGTACCCAAGGCACCGACTTCCCACCAACCGCCACGCTGCATCGCTTCGGCCGCCGCGATGAAACTTTCGGCCACGGCCTCGAAGTCGGCCTCGGTGTAATTGAGGCTGAAGATCAGCCGGCCTGTGCCGATCCAGCTCAAGGCCAGCCCTTCGGCCCTGAGGTAGTACTGGAACATCCAATTGTAGCGCGACGAGCGCGTGTAGCAGACCGTCCAGATCGACGACAGATGGGTTACCTGAACGGGCAGTCCACGTTCGGCGAGCCGGTTGTTGAGCGCGGCGGTGCGCCGGTCCCAGGTGGCGTCGAGGTCGCGATAGAGTGCCTGCATTTGCGGCGTGTCGAGATGGCGCAGGAACTCGTTCATCGCCGCCATCACGTAGGGATGGGAGTTGAACGTGCCGCGGGCGAAGCAGACGTCGGCCGGGCGATCGTCGCGGAAGCGCTTCATGTAGCGGTGGTGTCCGCAGACGACGCCGATGGGAAGTCCGCCGCCCACGGTCTTGCCGTAGGTCACGAGATCGGCGTCGACGCCGAAATATTCCTGGGCGCCGCCCGGGGCGAGGCGAAAGCCGACGAAGATCTCGTCGAAGATCAGCACGATGCCGCGCTGGCTGCAGACCGCACGAAGCTGCTTCAGCCACCCGGCATAGGCGGCGCGCTTGACGCTCGCGTCCGGCCGGCTGTGGACCAGGGTCGAATCGGCTGGCGCGCCATGGTTGGGGTACAGCGCCTGCGACGGATTCACGAGCACGCAGGCAATGTCGTTGCGGCGGCGCAGCACCTCGAGGGTGGCTTCCGACATGTCCGCCAGGGTGTAGGTTTCGTGCGCCGGCAGTGGGTTGCCGACGCCGGGCTGCACGTCGCCCCACCAGCCATGATAGGCGCCGCACAGCCGCACGAGATGCGTGCGTCCCGAATGGTAGCGGGCGAGCCGGACGGCCTGCATCACGGCCTCGGTGCCCGACATGTGGAACGAAACCTCGTCCTTGCCGGAGATGCGCGCGAGGCGGGCGACGTTGTCGGCGACCAGCGACGGGTAGGAGCCCAGCACCGGCCCGAGCGCGCCGACACGCGCGGCACCGCGTTCAAGGCATGCCTTGTAGAAGTCGTAACCGAGAAGGTTCACGCCGTAGGAGCCGCCGAGGTCGTAGCTGGCGTTGCCGTCGAGATCGGTGACCTTGACGCCCTCGGACGAGGCGAGAAACGAGCCCATCGGAAAGCTCGTCCGTGCCAGGCGGCTGAACTGGAACGGCACGCGGTAGCTTTCGGTGAATTGCAGATCCGGGATGTGCCGCGCCGCTTCCTTCGTCTGCTCCAATGTTCGCTGATATCTTGTCCGGAACAGCCGCGAGAGCCGCTCGAATTCGGCGCGCCGCCGGCCGGCGACCTCGGCCGGGGCATCGTCGGCACGAAAGAAACGGGCGTCGTCGAAGCTGTAGCCCGGCACCAGCGCGGCGATGCGGCGCGACAGGCGCGAGTGTCCGCCCAGGGAGTGGTGCTTGGCCCTCGACAGCGCGAGCCGCGCGCGCGCTTTCACGGCAAGCAGGGCGAGCAGCGAGACGCCGAGGACGAGACCAAGCGCTGCGGCAATGCCCAAATCCATGGTCATCGGTTCTCCCTAGCCCCCTTGCCGGTTAAATGACGATTCGTTCCGAACTCGCGAAGGTCGTGCAGCACGAAGACATCAACTTCCTGCTGACCAACCGCATCCCGCGCCGGCTCGCGACGCGCTTCCTCGGCTGGTTCAGCCGGATCGAGAATCCCTGGATGGCGCGGGCGTCGATCGCTATCTGGCGCCTGTTCGCCGATCTCGACCTCGGCGATGCCAGGCATCAGAGCTTCAGGAGCCTGCATGCCTGCTTCACCCGGGAGCTGAAGCCCGGTGCGCGGCGCATCGATACTGACCCGGGCGTGCTTGCGAGCCCCTGCGACGGCATCGTCGGCGCCTGCGGCGCCATCGCCGGCGTCGAATTGCTGCAGGCCAAGGGCTTTGCCTATTCCCTGCGGGACCTGATGCACGATCCGGCGCTGGTCGATGCCTACCGCGACGGCCAGTACGTGACGCTCCGCCTCACCTCGAGCATGTATCACCGCTTCCATGCGCCCCACGACGGCACGGTCGAGCACGTGACCTACATTTCCGGCGACACCTGGAACGTCAATCCGATCGCGCTCCGGCGGGTCGCCGAGCTGTTCTGCAAGAACGAGCGCGCGGTGATCCGCATGCGGCTCGGCGGCGCCGGTCATCTCGTGACCCTGGTGCCGGTCGCGGCGATCCTGGTTGCCAGCATTCGCCTGCATTTCCTCGACGTCACGATGAACATGAACTACCGCGGCGCCGCCGAAATCGATTGCGACGCCGCCGTCCGGAAAGGCGAGGAGCTCGGCTGGTTCGAGCATGGCTCGACGATCATCGTGTTCGCGAGCGACCACGGCGAATCGCTCAAGGAGGATCCGCGGTTCCTCGATACCCACGGCATCGTCGCGTACGCGCCGCTCGTGCGGATCCCGATCGCGCTGCGCGTGCCGGGCGTCGCGC
>JACPVT010000238.1 GCA_016191685.1 Rhodospirillales bacterium
GCATCGTGGCGCCCGACGGCGAAACCGTGCGCTTCCTCAAGGAGCGGCGCGGTATCGCCTTCGAGATCGAGGCGTGGATGCAGAGTGATCGGGACGCACGATATGCCGCGACGCTGACGGTCGACTGCAGGACGATGTCGCCGATGGTCGCGGCGCCGGGGGATCCCGGCAACGGCATACCGCTCGGCCAGATCGTGCAGCGCACACGCATCGACATCGCCTATGGCGGCTCATGCACGGCCGGCAAGCGCGATGATTTCGACCGCTATTACGAAGTCCTGCACTGGGCGGTAGAGCGCGGATTGCGGGTCAGACCGAGCGTGACGCTCTACCTGCAGTTCGGCACGTCGGATGTCCGCGATTACTGCGTGGCGCAGGGCTACCTGCAGACCTTCGAGCGGGCGGGCGTCGAGTTACTCGAACCGTCGTGCGGCGCGTGCGCGAATTTCGGGCCGGGCGCCTCGCACCGGGCCGATCAGGTGACGGTGAGCGCCATCAACCGAAACTTTCCCGGTCGCTCCGGCCCCGGCGCGGTCTGGCTCGCCAGTCCGCCCACCGTGGCTGCGAGCGCCATCGCCGGCGAGTTGGTCTCGTTCGCCGAGCTCATCAAGAAAACAACGGAGGAAACAGCATGGTTACGATCGGCCGAAGACTCGCGTTAGCAGGAGGATTGGCAACGCTCGGCCTGCCGCAGACGGCGCGTGCGCAGCTCGGCGGCGGCAAGATTGTTCGCATGATCGTGCCGCTCAGCGTCGGCTCGGGCGTAGATATCGTTGCCCGCATTCTCAGCGAACCGCTGGGCGCGGCACTCGGCGCCTCGGTGGTGGTCGAGAACCTGCCGGGCGCCGGCAGCATCACCGGCACGGCCCAGATCGTGCGCGGCCCGAAGGACGGCACGATGCTCGGCATGATCTCGTCCAACCACGTCATCAATCCCAGCGTCTATAAATCGATTCCCTACGATGCCCTGGCCGACATCACGCCGATCTCGGTTGTCTGCACGGCGGGCTTGGTGCTGGTCGTGAATCCGTCCGTACCGGCAACCAACGCGAAGCAGCTCGTGGCCTATGCCCGGACGCAGCCCGAGGGAATGTTCTACGGCTCGGCCGGCAGTGGCAGCGTGCTCCATCTGGCTGCCGAGATGTTCCGTACACTCGGCAACGTACCGCTGAAGCATGTGCCCTATCGCGGCACAGGTCCGTTGTTGAACGACCTCGTGGGCGGCCAAGTGCCGATGGCCTTCATCGCCATCTCGGCGGCAGCGCCGCAAATCGCCAGCGGCAAACTGCGCGCCATCGCCGTCTCGACTGCAGAGCGCTCGCCCCTGCTGCCCGAAGTCCCCACTCTTGCAGAGCAGGGCATCGCGGGCTTCGCCTACGACGCTTGGATTGCCATGATTGGACCGGCCGGCCTCCCGTCGGACGTCGTAACGCGCGTTTACGACGCCACAATGGTGGCGCTCAACCGCCCCGATGTGCTGAAAAGCTTGCGCAAGCAGGGGCTCACGAAGGTGGGCAACTCTCCCCAGCAGGCCACGCAGCTCTTCGCAGCCGACCTCGCCAGGCACACCAAGCTTGCGAAAGAGGCCGGGCTGACTCTCGAATAGGCCTTTCCAGCGTGTCCGCTTCGGAAAGCGGGCGTTGAGGAGTACGCGCCCTACGCCAGTTTCCACTGCACCAGGGTGAAGGGCGGCTTGGCCCCATCGTGCGGCTCGAACACCGCCTGCACCTCGGCGCCGATCCTGACCTCCTGCTTGGGATCGCCCAGCAGGTTGCCCAGCATGCGCACGTTGCCGGCATCGGGCAGCTCGACCAGCACGACGATGTAGGGACCATGGCCCTTCAGCGCCGGATGCACCGGATGCCAGGGACGTTCCCAGCTATAGATGCGTCCCCTGCCCGACACCTTGTGCCAGTCGACCTCGAACGACAGGCACTTGTGGCAGATCCATTCCGGGCCCCACTGGAACGTCGAGCATTTCTTGCAGCGCTGGACCAGCACCTCGCCACGGCGCGTGGCGTCCCAGTACGGCTTGTCGAGGGCGTCGCTCTCCGGCACCGGGATGGGCAGGCCGCTGGGGAGGTAACTCATAACGTCGCCTCCGTGCCGAGGATCATGCTCGAGACCGGCGTCACCATCGGGCCGGAGATCACCATCGAGACTTCGGCGCCGGGCACTTGCGCGGTCGACTGGCCGCGCAACTGGCGGACCGCTTCGACCTGCAGTTCGAGGCCGTGCATATAACATTCCGCGAGGTTGCCGCCCGAGGTGTTGAGCGGCAGCTTGCCCGACGGCGCCAGCAGATTCTCCTTGGTGAGAAAGTCGTTCGCCTCTTCGGCGGTAAAGAAGCCATGCTCGACCAGGCTCATCAGCCAGCAGGTAGGCCGGCGTCTGCCTGAAATCCTTCGCCTGCTCCGCCGGCACGATGATCAGCGCCGCGGCGCCGTCATTCTCCTGGCAGCAGTCGAATAGCCGCCATGGCTCGACGATCCAGCGCGAGGCGTCGTAGGCCTCGGCAGTCAGCGGCCGGCCGTGCATCACGGCGCGTGGATTGGACTGCGCGTGTCGATACGAGGCGAGCGCGATGGCGCGCTGGGCCGAGTCGGCGATCTTGTTTTCGTGCAGGAAGCGCATGGCGCGCATGGCATAGCGCTGCGCCGGCGACATCACGCCGTAGGGCGCGTTGAGCGCCGCCTCGCCCGAAGCGGTGCCGCCGGGAGGTGCGGCGCCAAAGCGCTGGAACTGGCCCTGTGCCAGGGCGCGGAACACCACGACGCAGTTGGCGATACCGCAAGCAACCGCCGCGGCAGCGTTGCCGACGGCGGCCGAACCGCCGCCACCGCCACCGCCCCAGTTCAGGTTGGAGAAGCGCAAGGCCGGCAGGCCGAGCGCCGCGGCGAGGCGCGAGGGATCGTTGCGGTCGTTGGAGTAGGAGGCGAAGCCGTCGATCCGGCGCGGATCGATGCCGGCATCCTCGCAGGCCGCGAGGATCGCCTGCAGCGCGAGCTTGAACTCCGAATGCGGCGACTGGCCGTGCTTAAAATAGGTGGTCTCGCCCACCCCGGCGACGGCCACCTTGCCGCGCAGTGTCCGGGTCATGGCACGCCCTCGGACTCTTCTGGGACCGCGGGCCTCCCGGCCCGCCTCATGCTCATTGGAGCGCGCAACTCCCGTTGCGCTCTTCTCATGAGCGCCACTTCAGGGCGGGGAATTACCCCGCCCGCAGTGGCGCGCTCCTCTGAGCGGGCCTGGAGGCCCGCGGTCCCAGATTGCGTGCGAGTCATTGCTTGTACCTTGCCGGCACGTCGATGCCGAGGAAGCGGGCGCAGTTGAGGCCGAGCACATTGGCGCGCGCGCCGTCGGAGAGCTGGCCCATGGTGCGCTCGATCGCCTCGGCCGAATGCGGCCAGGTCCCTTCGTGATGCGGATAGTCGTTGGCCCACATGAAATTGCCGTCGAGGCCGTGGCTCTCGGCGAGGTCGAGCCCGGCCTTGTCTTCCTGGAACGAGGAGAAGCCGTGGGCGCGGTAATAGTCGCTGGGCAGGCCCTGCAGCTTGGGCCGCACCCAGAAGTGATGCTTCTTATAAGCCTCGTCCATGGCATCCAGCAGCCATGGCACCCAGCCGATGCCGGCCTCGATGGTGGCGAAGCGGATTTTGGGGAAGCGCTCGAGCACGCCCGAGGCGCAGAGGTTGGCGACCGGCTCGATGGTGGGCGACAGTGAGTGCGAGACGTAGTTCACCACCGCGCCGCCGTTGCCGCGCGCGGCGCGCGGATCGCGGCCGGTCGAGACGTGGAAGGTGATCGGCAGGCCGGCGTCCTGGATCGCCGCCCACAGCGGATCGAAGTGCGGCAGGTTGTAGTTAACGTGATTGGAATCGTGGCCGCCCCAGATCGGCTTGCACGGCAAGGTCAGGCACTTGAAACCGAGCTTGGCCAGGCGCTGGACCTCGTCGATCGAGCCCTCGAGGTCGCCGGTCGCCAGCGAGCCGGCCGGGATCATGCGGTCCTGGTGCGCGCCGAACTGCTCCCACGCCCAGTCGTTCCACACCCGGCACTGCGCCATGGCGAACTGCGGATCGGGCGTCGCCCACATGGCGAGGCC
>JACPVT010000239.1:0-670 GCA_016191685.1 Rhodospirillales bacterium
ATGAGCCTGAAGTGGCCGAACTGGTAAAACATATGGTGGTGCAGACCAGTTATGATGTTGAGGAAATTAATGAAGAGGCCAATGTTTTTAATGACTTCAGCACGTTTGTGCTTCGGCTCGATACCATTGGATTTATAACACCGTTCTCAACCGATACGCTTTTACTGGATGACACAAACCACACGACAAAACTGCCTACCGTAGATTTTGTGAGTGAGGTAACTCACCAGATTAACGACCGCATCGAAGAGCGGGGATTTGAACGGGTACTGGAATCTGAAGATCCTGACTTTGGTGTTAAGGTTGTGATCCTCGAACAATTCAGCTTTTTTCAGCCAGTTTCCTATCCGGGATATTATTCAGGGTATTATGGATACTACGGAGGATATTATGGCCCGGTGGTTAATACATACTCATCCAACTTCGTAACGATGGTGATTGAAGTAGTCGATATCAAGAATTATCAAGCGAACAATTTCCGGTATAAAGTAATCTGGTCGAGCTACATTGGCGATTTAATTACTTCTGCAGACCGAAACACAAAAATTCAGGAAGCCATTGAGCAGGCATTTATTCAGTCACCTTACTTTTCACAGAATTAATCATGATACGCGCACTGATATTATTTTTCCTGATCACGGTTTCGCTGGCTGCAAAAGCACAGCAGTAC
>JACPVT010000239.1:681-6471 GCA_016191685.1 Rhodospirillales bacterium
AATGGGTGTAGCCTATTGCCGTGTGGCGGTCGCCGCCTCGCATGCCGAGGCCCTCGATCAGGTGGCACGCGCCGGCCGGTTGCCCGACCTCGTGCTGGCCGACCTGCATCTCGACGAGGGGCTGGACGGCCTCGAGGTCGTCGAGACGCTGCGACGGGACTGGGGCCGCGCGGTGCCGGCGGCTCTGGTGACGGCCGACCGTGACCCGACGCTGCGAGTGCGGGCGCGGGCGCGACAGGTCGAGCTGCTGCACAAGCCGGTGAAGCCGGCGTCGCTGCGCGCGCTCCTGCGGTTGCGCAGCGCCGGTATCGGCCGACTTACGGCTTGACCGGTTCGGCAGCGGGGATGGCGAGGTCGCGAGCCTCGATCACGGCCTGGGTGCGCGAACGGACGCCGAGCTTGCGCAGGATCACCGTCACGTGCGCCTTCACGGTTGCCTCGCCGACGCCGAGCTTGTGGGCGATCTGCTTGTTCTGGTCGCCCTGGATCATGAGCGCGAGCACGCGCCACTGCTGAGGCGTGAGTTGCGCTGCCCGCTGGGCGAACGTATCGCCGGGTTCAGCCTCGGGCGGGGCGAATATCTCGCCGTCGAGAACGGCGCCCACGGTGCCCACGATTTCCTCGAGGGAAGCCGACTTGTCGATATAGGCCGAAGCGCCGAATTCGTAGGCGCGTCGCACGACCGCCGGTTCGCGTGCGGCAGACACGACGATGATCGGCACGATCGGATACTCGGAACGCAGCAGCGCCACGCCCGTAAGTCCGTCCATTCCCGGCATGTCGAGGTCGAGCAGCAACGCATCGGTCTCGGGTTCGCGGTCGAGCGCCGCCTGGACCTGCGCCAGCGTGGCCGCCATGGCGATCTCGGCGCCCGGGAACACCTGGCCGAGCGCCGATGCGAGCGCGTCGCGGACCATCGGATGGTCGTCGGCGATCAGGAAGGACGGGGCGGCCACCATGGTGAAAGCTTGAACCCCGTCGCAGCGTGCGGTCAAGGCGCCGACGTGATTGGCCGGCTGCTCAGCGCAACGTGGACGAGTTCCGGTGTCTCTGCGGATGCGGCGAGCGCCTCTCGCAGCCTCGACGTGGCGCGCCGGCTAAGCCGCCTGGGGTCGACCCGGTTGTCGGGGATGCGGCCGGCAGCGATGTCCTCGAGCTGCTGGTCGAGGATGGCCTCGACGATGACGCCGCGCGCGTCGATCAGCGATCGCGCGGCATCGTCGGAGAACGCACCCTTTGCCGCCGCGTCGGCAAGGCGTGTATCGGTCGCCGTCGCGGTCGATCCCCAGGCGAGCGCCACCACACGCGCGGCCGTCACAATCGGAAACAGGCCGTACCGCTTGAGATCGATGCGGCCTTCGCGCGTGCGCAGACGCCCCAGCAGATCGGTGGCACGGGGAACGTCGTCGGTCGCCGCGGCGAGTTGGTAGAGGAAGGTGGGCGAGTGTCCGGCGGCGCGCGTGGCATGCTGGCGGAGTTCGCCGGCGAGGTGACGGGCGCCCAGCACCGCGGCGAAATCGTAGAAGATGTCGGCCCCCAGCAGGGCCTCCGGCTGCGGTCGAGCGACCCACGCGTCGACCTGTGCCTGCCAGCCGGCAAGCGAATGGCGATACGATGGGTTGCTGGCCATCACACCACCAAGGCAATAGGGCACGCCGGCTTCGTCGAGCAGCCGGTTGACGTGTCCGGCAAAGGTCGCGAACCAGGCATCGTCCGCGGGGCTGCCTTCGTGGATCAATGCATTGTCCTGGTCCGGCGCCAGCAGAGATTCTCCGCGGCCAGCCGATCCCAGGACCAGAAGGCACCACGGAGCGGGCGGCTCGCCCCGTCCGGCCGACTTCATCTCGGCCAGCGCCAGCTCGCCGGCACGCGCGGCGAGGTCACGCCCAATGCCGGTGACGACTGAGGCCGCCTGCGTTGCGCTCACGTCCTCGCTGCGAAGGGAGCGGACCAGGGCGGGGAGCCGGTCATGGAGCGCACGAAGGGTGTGCCCGTCGGGTGCCGAAGCGATCTCGTCGCCGAGCGTGAGGGCCAGCGACGCGCGCAATTTCAGCAGCGAACCCGATGTCAGCATGCCGATCGGACGGTTGTCGTCGTCGACGACCGGCAGATGCCGCACGCCGAGGCGCGCCATGCGGGCAAGCGCCCGGTAGATCGGCGCATCGGCCTCGATGGCGTGAACGGGTGCGGTCATTGCCGACGAGATCGGATCGGCGAGCCTGCCGGGGCCGGCCGCGACCAGGCGCAACACGTCGCGTTCGGTCAGGATGCCGTGCAATCGCCTTTCGGCATCGAGGACGATCACCGAGCTGATGCGTCGCTCGCTCATCAGGCGCGTGGCTTCGGCGACCGGCCGGTCCGGGTCGATGGCGACGATCGGTGATGTCATCAGCTCGCCGACGCGATGCCGGTAGGGGAACGAGTCGAGACGCTCGAGGGCGGTCGTATCCACGGCGTCACCGGCGTGGCGCGCGATGGGTGGCGGCCACACCGCCATAGGTGCCGTGGCCGCGGCCGATCAGCCGGTGAGCCAGCGCAACGAACAGTTCGGCCGCCATGCGCGCGTCGCCGGCGGCGCTGTGGCGGTGCCCGCCGGGTTCGAGGCCGAGGTGACCGAGCAATTCGGCAAGGTCGAGGTGCGCCGACGGATGACCGAGGGCCGCCGCCAGGTTCGCGGTGTCGAAATTCGGCGGTTCGTGCCAAGGCAGCCGTGCGCGTGCCGCCTCGCGGCCGATGATGGCGAGATCGAAGCCGACGAAGTGCCCGACCACGACCGAGCCTTCGAAGCTTGCCGCAATACGCCCGAAAGCCTCGGCAAACGAAGGCGCCCCGACGAGGTGCGCGCGATCGATGCCGTGGATCGCCGTGGCACGCGTCGGGATGGCGACGCCGGGGTCGATCAGAAGATCGAGTACCGGCTTGTCGGCGACGCGCAGGCCCTCGTCGATACGGATTGCCGCAAAGGAAACGATGCGATCGCGCCGGGGGTCGAGGCCAGTCGTCTCGCAGTCGATCGCCACCAGCGGCAGGCGTTCGAGCGGTGTATGGGCGGGGCCGCTCCATCGCCCGTGCGGCGCTGAGCGGCGCAGGTATCGGCCGAAGAGATCGGCGATGGTCATGGCCTCGGTGCGACGAGTTCGTCGTGGAGGGGGGCTACCACCAGCAGTCGCCTCAGTCGATCGTTGAAGGCGATCAATCCGAAGGCGAAGGCGTGGGACAACACCATGCGGCTCTCAACCGGGTCACGCGGGATGAAGGGAAGGGTGTCGAAGACCATCGAGCCGGTCACCGTGGCATCGGCCTGTGGATCGACCGGGCCGACCGGCCGCGTCGCCAATCTTGTTCGCAGTGCAGCGATCTGGGAATCCCACCCCTGAAGGCGGTGATCCGGCGTCGGATGGCGGGCGAGAATCGTCGCATAGAGATCGCCGAAGTAGGCGTCCAGCACGGCGCGCGGCGTGCCGGCGGCCAGCAGATGGGCATGCGCGAGCCCGATCATATCGGCCAGAATGGCTGCGAATCCGTCCCAACGGGACACCGTCATCTTGACCTGGAACCGTGGGTCGGCGAAGGCCTGGGCACTCAGGCTGCCGAGTTCGTTGCGCACGAACTCGACTACCGAGCGTTGAGCGAGGTACGCCGCCTCGTCCTCGAGGAATTGCTGCAGCGCAGCAAGATTCCGGACCTTGGACTTGGGCAGGAACGGCTTCAGAAAAGACAGCATCACGAGGGCAGGCCTTCGACTTTGGTCTGATTGTGGCGACGGTTGGGCACGCCGTATCCTCCACAGATCAAGAAGTTATGAACGCCGTATCACGGCGTCGGGGGAGGACAAAGCAGAGCATGCGCTGCAAGTCCATAAATCGCACAGCCACACTGGTCGCTCCGGTGTGCGGTCGTGCGTCCCGACTCCACTGCACAACGATTGATTGAGGAGGAATAACGGCATGGCTCCGAAACTCGATACTGCGCAAATGCACAAATACTGGACCAAGACCTCGGCGTTGATGTGGACCATCTTCGCCTTGTGGATCTTCTTCAGCTTCGTCGCCCCGCTGTTTGCGGTCCAGCTCAACTCCATCCGGTTCCTGGGCTTTCCGCTCGGCTTCTACATGGCGGCCCAGGGCTCGCTGATCGCTTTCGTCGTCCTGTGCGTCTGGAACGCGATCGCGCAGAACAAGATCGACGAAGAATTCGGCGTCCAGGAAGACTGACCGGGGGAGATGAATCATGGCTGACTCCAAGGCCGCCGGCGGCGGCTTCTACGGCAACCTAGGGAAGATCTACGGCGGCTACGCCGGCGGCTTCATCGTCTTCACCCTTATCCTCGCCGTCCTCGAGCAGATGGGCGTGCCGAACAAGGTCATCGGCTACTGCTTCGTGATCCTGACGATCGGCGTCTACGCCTACATCGGCATCCTGTCGCGAACGATGGATCTGTCGGAATACTATGTTGCCGGCCGCAAGGTGCCGGCGCTGTACAACGGCATGGCGACCGGCGCCGACTGGATGAGCGCCGCCTCCTTCATCTCGATGGCGGGCGGCATCTATCTCGGCGGCTTCAATGCGCTGGGCTACGTGCTGGGCTGGACCGGTGGCTATGTGCTGGTCGGCATCCTGCTTGCGCCGTACCTGCGCAAGTTTGGCCAGTTCACGGTGCCCGACTTTCTCGGCACCCGCTACGAGGGCAACGGTGCGCGACTGTGCGGCGTCGTCGTGTTGTTCTGTGCGTCGTTTACCTACATCGTCGCGCAGTGCTTCGGCATCGGCATCATCACCTCGCGCTTCCTCGGCATCCCGTTCGAGGTCGCCATCTTCGTCGGCCTGCTCGGCATCCTGGTGTGCTCGATGCTGGGTGGCATGCGGGCGGTGACCTGGACCCAGGTGGCCCAGTACATCATCCTGATCATCTCCTACCTCGTGCCGGTGGTCTGGCTGTCGACCAAGAAGTACGGCATCCCGATCCCCGAACTGACCTACGGCCAGGCGCTCGACCAGATCGCCCAGCTCGAAGCCAAGCTCGGCATCGTGAAGCACTACGTTGACGCCTTCACCGACGCCAAGGGCCAGTTCAGCTGGGTCGAGTTCAACAACTTCTGGGCCCTGGTGCTCTGCCTGATGATCGGAACGGCCTCGCTGCCGCACATCCTGATGCGCTACTTCACGACGCCCAGCGTCCGTGAGGCGCGCACCTCGGTTGCCTGGTCGATCTTCTTCATCTTCCTCCTGTACTTCACGGCGCCGGCCTATGCCTCCTTCGCGAAGCTCGAGGTCTACCAGAACGTGATCGGCCAGCCGATCGCCAGTCTCCCGGCATGGGTCCAGAACTGGTCCCAGGTCGGCGGTCTGCTGACCATCAAGGACGCCAACAGCGACGGCATCCTTCAGCTGTCGGAGTTCATCATCAACCAGGACATCATCGTGCTGTCGATGCCGGAAATCGCCGGCTTGCCCTACGTGGTGTCGGGCCTGGTGGCGGCCGGCGGTCTCGCCGCGGCGCTCTCCACCGCCGATGGACTGCTGCTCGCCATCGCCAACGCGTTGAGCCACGACGTCTACTACAAGATGATCGACCCCAAGGCGTCCACCGGCCGCCGGTTGATCGTGGCGCGTGGCTTGCTGGTCGGCGTCGCGTTGATTGCGGCGGCGGTTGCCGGCACGCGGCCTTCCGGCATCATCCAGATGGTGGCGTGGGCGTTCTCCCTGGCTGCGGCGGGCCTGTTCGCGCCGCTTGTCATGGGCATCTGGTGGAAACGCACCACCGGCGCCGGCGCCGTCCTCGGCATGATC
>JACPVT010000240.1 GCA_016191685.1 Rhodospirillales bacterium
GGCCGGCAAGGTCGGATTCATCGGACTGGGCGCCATGGGCGGGCCGATGGCGCTCAATCTCGTGAAGGCAGGTTTCAAGCTGGTGGTGCACGACATCGACCAGACGAAGACCGCGCCGCTCCGGGCCAAGGGCGCCGAACTCGCGGGCACCGCGGAAGCCGTGGCGGCCGAAGTGGAACGAACCATCGTCATCGTCGAGACCACCGAGCAGGCCGAATCGGTGATCGCGGGCGAGCGCGGCATCATCAAGAGCGCCAAGCCCGGTCACATCGTGCTCTGCATGGCGACCATCGATCCCTTCGCCGCGCGCACCCTCGCCGACCAGTTGGCGGCGCGTGGCATCGCCATGCTGGACGCGCCGGTGAGCGGCGGTACGGGCCGCGCGCAATCGGGTGAGCTGTCGGTGATCGTGGGCGGTGCCGCCGACGTGGTCGCCAGGTGCGAGGATCTCTTCAAGGCGATGGGCAATCGCACGTTCCATGTCGGACCGCTGGGCAGCGGGCTTGCCATGAAGCTGGTCAACAACATGCTGGTCCAGGTCAACACCGTGGCGGTGGCCGAGGCGATGGTGCTGGGCGTCAAGGCGGGGCTCGATCCGCAGATGATCTATGACGTGGTGCGCGTCTCGACCGGCGCCAGTGCGGCGTGGGAGCTGCGTGTGCCGCGGATCCTCGCCGGCGATTTCGAGCCCGGCGGCACGATCGACATCTCCTACAAGGACCAGGAGCTCGAGACCGCCTTCGCCAAGCGGCTGGGCGTGCCGCTGTTGCTGGCGAACCTCACGCAGCAGGTCTACCAGATGGCCCGCGCCCGGGGGCTGAACAAGCAGGATGGTTCGGCGATCGTAAAAGTCTTCGAAAAAATGGCCGGCGTGACGGTGAAAAAGGAGGCCGCGCGATGACCACCTTCGTGCTGATCCATGGCGCCTACCAGGGCGGCTGGATCTGGAACCCGGTCGCCCAACGGCTGCGCGCCGAAGGCCATCTGGTGCTGGCGCCGACGCTCGACGGCTGCGCCGAGCGCAAGGGCCAGCTCCGCGCTGGCATCGACACCGAGTCGCATGCGGCGGAAATCGCCGAGCTGCTGTTCTACCAGGATCTGAAGGACGTGGTGCTGGCGGGGACCAGCACCGGCGGCATGGTGATGGCGCGGGCCGCCGAGCTTGCCCGTGAACGGGTGGCGCGGGTGGTGTTCGCCGATGCCCTGGCGCTGCTCGATGGCGAGGCGCTGCCCGACATTGTGAAGCGGCCGACCGCGGTGAACACCGAATTCGGCACCGGCCCGTCGCGGCAGGATTTCGAGACGCGCCTGTTCGCCGATCTTGATCCCAAGGTGCGCGCCTGGGCGCTGGAGCGCTGCACGCCGCATCCGATTGCCGCCATGCAGGCGCCGGTCAGGTTGGAAAGGTTCTGGGACCAGGCATGGAATGCCTCGGTGATCTGGTGCCGCAGGAGTTCCAATCCGCCGGTGGCACATCAGCGCCGTGCGGTCGAGCGGCTGAAGGCAAGATGGCACGAGCTGGATACCGGTCATTACCCCATGTTGAGCGAGCCGGCCGCCCTGGCGCGGCTGATCGCCGAAGGATGACGGAGATGACGGAGACGAAGGGCGCATCGTCGCTCGGCTCGATGTTCCAGGGCAGCCGCAAGCCTGGCGAGCAGACGCGCTACGGCCGCATCTTCAAGCCCGATGACGCGTGGCTCGCCAAGGCGCCAAAGGAACCGATCCTCGAGCCCGGGCTGCCGATCGTCGACACCCATCATCACCTGTGGGACTTCCCAGGCTACCGCTATCTGCTGGACGAGCTGCTGGCTGACCTTGGATGCGGCCACAACGTCGTGGCAACGGTGTTCGAGGAATGCCGATCGATGTACCGCGCCCACGGCCCCAGCGAGATGAAGCCGGTGGGCGAGGTCGAGTTCGTGGCCGGCGTGGCCGCCATGAGCGCGAGCGGGCGGTATGGTGCGACAAAGGTCGGCGCCGGCATCGTCGGTTTTGCCGACCTGACGCTGGGCGATCGCGTGGCGCCGGTTCTGGAGGCCGAGATCGCGGCGGGCGGCGGCCGCTTCCGTGGCGTGCGCCATTCGGCGGCCTGGGATGCCGATCCGATCATCGGCAACAGCCACACCTATGACGGCCCGGGCCTTTATCTCACCTCGAACTTCCGCACCGGCATGGCCCGGCTGGCAGCCCTCGGCCTGTCGCTCGATGCCTGGGTATTCCATCCGCAACTCGCTGAGGTGGTCGATCTCGCTCGCGCGTTCCCGTCGGCCAACATCGTCATGTGTCACATGGGCGGGCCGCTGGGCTACGGCCCCTATGGCGGCAAGAAGGACGAGGTGTTCGCGACCTGGAAGGCCGGGATGAAGGAACTGGCCGCCTGTTCCAACGTCTCGGTGAAGCTGGGCGGCGTGATGATGCGGCTGGCCGCCTATGACTATATGCAGGCGCCGGCGCCGCCGTCGTCCGCGGAACTCGCGGCCTACTGGGGGCCTTACGTAAAAACCTGTATCGACCTGTTCGGTGCCGATCGCTGCATGGTCGAGAGCAACTACCCTGTCGACAAGATGGGCATCGGCCCCGCCGCTCTCTGGAACGCTTTCAAGCGCATGTCCTCGGGCGCGTCCGCCGGCGAGAAGAAGGCGATCTTCAGCGGCACGGCCAACCGCGTCTATCGCCTTGGCCTCACCGACGCTTAGGCTGCCTTCTTCACCAGCTGTTCGATCTCGAGCAGGCGGGGGTCGACCTTTTCGGACCGCTGGCTGCCCAGCATCACCACCAACCGGTCCACGCCGAGGTCGGCGTAGGCTTTCAGCGAATCGGCCGTGGCCCCCATCGGCGGCGTGATGATGATCTCGAACTTCTTGTCGCGCTTACGGCCGGCCTTGGCGAAGGCCTCGTCGAGCTTGGCCAGCATGCCCTTGGTGCGCTCCGGATCGAGATTGAAGCCGTACCAGCCGGCACCGAACTTCACGGCGCGGCGGAAGGCGGCGTCGGCGTAGCCGCCGACGATGATCGGCACATGCGGCTTCTGGATCGGCTTGGGATCGAGTCGCATGGTCTCAAACTTGACCCATTTGCCGGCGAAGTCGACCACCGGCTCGGTCCACAGCCGCCGCATCACTTCCAGGAACTCATCGCAGCGCGCGCCGCGGTCCTCCCAGCGGTAGCCGCAGGCCTCGACCTCCTCCTTATTCCAGCCGACGCCAATGCCGAAATCGATGCGGCCGTCGCTGAGCCAGTCGAGGGTGCACATCTCCTTGGCGGTGTAGATCGGGTTGCGCTGCGGCACGAGGGCGACACCGGTGCCGAGGCGCATCCTGGTCGTGGCGGCGGCCAGGAAGCCGAAGGTGGCCACGACGTCGAGCATGCCGCCGCCATCGGGCACGGGAATGCGCCCGTCCTTCGAGCCGGGATAGCCGTAGGTATTCCGGTCGAACAGCGCCACGTGCTCGCCCATCCAGATCGACTCGATCCCCATGCCCTCGGCGCGGCGGCCGAAGTCGCGGATCATCTGCGGTGTCGCCTGGGGCGACATGAAGGTGGCGAAGACTCCGATCTTCATGCGGGGCACTCCTGGTCATGGTCGGGTGGGAGGGCAATGGTTAAACCGCGCCATCCCTCCGATCAACCGGCGGGCCGCTTCCCTGCGACATTGACCTGCATCAATGACGCAAGCCTGCCCATGGCTTCCGATGGCGACTGGCAGGTTGATGTGAGCAAGGGACATGATGATGAAAACGTCGATCGTGCTGGCCACCCTTGGATGTGCTGGCCTCGCGGCGACGACGGTCGAGGCGCAGGGTCCACAGGTCCAGCGCGGTCAGGCCTTTGCCCAGGCTCAGTGCGCCGGCTGTCATGCGGTCGGCCGGTCGGGCGAAAGCCCGTTGCGGTCGGCGCCACCCTTCCGCACGCTTCATATCCGCTATCCGGTCGAGAACCTTGCCGAGTCGCTCGCCGAGGGGATCATGACAGCACATCCGGCGATGCCGCAATTTCGACTGGAAGCCGGCGAGATCGGCGATTTCCTCGCCTATCTGAAGACGCTCGAGCGATGAGGGGGCGAGCGATGAGGTGGAACACATGCGAAACTTGATGGCGATCGCCCTGGCGTTGCTGCCACTGGCCGCCGCGGCGCAGGGTCCCGGCGACGGGCGCCCGCTGGCCGAGCGTTGGTGCATGGCGTGCCATGTCATTGAACGCGAACCGCCCAGTCTTGCGCCCGATCGCGGGCCGAGCTTCCCGGCGATCGCGGCCCGTCCCGGCGCGACGCCCGAGCAGCTGCGCCGCTACCTCTCGACGGGTCACACGCACATGCCGGATTTCGTGCTCAGCCGCTACGAGAGCGATGCCCTGATCGCCTACATCCTGAGCTTGCGCTAGCGGAGGTATCCCCGATGAGCCTTCACAAGAAGATCCTCGAATGGCAGGCCGCCCATCCGACCTTCACCTGGATTGCCTGGGCCGTCGTCTGGGCCTTCATCTTCGTGCTGCTGCTCAAACCGACGAAGACATCGTTGTTCTAAAGGGAGATGCGCGCCGCCTATCGCGTGCCGCTCGGCCAGACCCGCTGGATCATGGCGAACAGGAAGGCGGTGGTGAGGCCGAACAGCAGCATGCCGTTCAGCGCCTCGAGCGCGCCCATCATCTGCCACTGGCTCTCGAGCGAGATGTTGGCATTGCCGTAAGTGGTGAGCGCGCTCAGCGAGTAGAGCATCGCCGACTTGTTGTCGGCGATAGCGCCGATGAAGCGGTAGGCCGCCGCCCAGACGGCGGCCTCGATGGTGTGCAGGCCGGTCACGAAGATCACCGCGACGCCCACGACCAGGGCGAAGACGGGCACGAAGTGGCGGTGAGATTTGAGGCCGTGCAGCGCGTTCTCGACCTTCTGGGTGAACAGAGCGAGGCAGAAGACGTGGATGACGACATTGAGCGCGATCAGCGGCACGCCCCACGCCCAGTCGGCGCCCCACTGCATGTAGTCGAACGGGTTCATGGCCGGCCTGCGGCCCTTACGCCCGCACCAGCGGCTTGTACTTGATGCGGTGCGGCTGGTCGGCGTCGGTGCCGAGGCGGCGGTGCCGGTCGGCCTCGTAGTCCTGGTAGTTGCCCTCGAACCATTCGACGTGGCTGTCGCCTTCGAAGGACAGCATGTGGGTGGCGGTGCGATCGAGGAACCAGCGATCGTGGCTGATCACGACGGCGCAGCCGGCGAATTCGACCAGCGCCTCTTCGAGCGCGCGCAGCGTATCGACGTCGAGGTCGTTGGTCGGTTCGTCGAGCAGCAGAACGTTGGCGCCCGACTTGAGCATCTTGGCGAGGTTGACGCGGTTGCGCTCGCCGCCCGAGAGCTGACCCACCTTCTTCTGCTGGTCGCCGCCCTTGAAGTTGAACGAGCCGCAGTAGGCGCGGCTGGAGACCTCGCGGTTGCCGAGCTTGATGATGTCGAGCCCGCCCGAGAGTTCCTCCCACACGGTCTTGTTGGGGTCGAGCGTCTCGCGGCTCTGGTCGACGTATCCCAGCTTGACCGTCGGGCCGACCGTAAAGCTGCCTGAGTCGGGCTTGTCGTTGCCGGTGATCATCTTGAACAGGGTGGTCTTGCCCGCGCCGTTGGGGCCGATCACGCCGACGATGCCGCCCGGCGGCAGGTTGAAGGAGAGGTCGTCGATCAGGAGGCGGTCGCCGAAGCCCTTGGAGATCTTGTCGGCGGTGATGACGTGATCGCCCAGCCGCGGTCCGGCGGGGATGACGATCTGCGCCCGGTCGAGCGTCTCCTGCCGATCCTCCTCGACCATCTGCTGGTAGGCGGCGATGCGCGCCTTGCTCTTGGTGCGCCGGGCCTGGGCGCTCTGGCCCATCCATTCGAGCTCGCGCTGCATGGTGCGGCGCCGCGCGTCGGCGGTCTTCTCTTCGAGTTCGAGCCGCTTGTCCTTCTGCTTCAGCCACGAGGAGTAGTTGCCCTCCCAGGGGATGCCGGCACCGCGATCGAGTTCGAGGATCCAGCCCGCGACATTGTCGAGGAAGTAGCGGTCGTGGGTGACGGCCACGACGGTGCCGGGGAATTCGGCGAGATGGCGCTCCAGCCACGCGACCGACTCGGCATCGAGATGGTTGGTCGGCTCGTCGAGCAGCAGCATGTCGGGCTTGCTGAGGAGGAGGCGGCAGAGCGCGACGCGGCGGCGCTCGCCGCCCGAGAGCACGCCGACCTTGGCGTCGCCCGGTGGGCAGCGTAGCGCATCCATGGCGATCTCGACGGTGCGGCCGAGGTCCCAGCCGTTGCCGGCGTCGATCTTCTCCTGCAGCTCGGCCTGCTCGGCGATCAGCTTGTCCATGTCGGCGTCGGGGTCGGAAAAGGCGTTCGAAACCTCCTCGAAGCGGGCCAGCATTCTGGCCATATCGCCGGCGCCATCCATGACGTTGGCCAACACGTCCTTGGTCTCGTCGAGCTTGGGTTCCTGCTCGAGGAAGCCGACCCGGACGCCCTCGGCGGCCCAGGCCTCGCCGGTGAAGCTGTCGTCCTGGCCCGCCATGATCTTGAGCAGGGTCGACTTGCCTGAGCCGTTGAGGCCCAGAACGCCGATCTTGGCGCCGGGCAGGAAGGACAGCCAGATGTCCTTCAGGACCTGCTTGCCGCCGGGGAAGGTCTTGTTCAGACCCTTCATTACATAGATGTACTGGTAGGCGGCCATTGTGGGCTCCGGCTGGAAATCTGGGGCGTGAATCTCGGCTGGGGCGCTTGTAGCGGCCCCGTCGAACGGGTTCAATAACGACGGGGGAAACGCGCACGCATGCTGGCGGAACCAACCGTCCTGGCCCTGTCGCTGGCCTATCTCGGCCTGCTCTTCGCAGTGGCCTATTTCGGCGACCGTTATGCCCGCGACTGGTCGGCCAGTTCCGTGGCGCCGGCTGTCTATGGCCTGTCGCTGGCCATCTACTGCACCTCGTGGACCTTCTACGGCAGCGTCGGCCGGGCGGCCACCAGCGGCATCGACTTCATCTTCATCTACACCGGCCCCGCCCTCGTGGTGACCCTGGGCTATCCGATGGTCGCCAAGATGGTGCGGGTGGCCAAGCAGCACAATGTCACGTCGATCGCCGACTTCCTCGCCTCGCGCTATGGCAAGAGCCGCGCCGTCGGCGTCACCGCCACCCTGTTCGCCACCGTGGGCGTTCTGCCCTACATCGCGCTGCAGCTCCAGGCGGTGTCGTCGTCCTTCCGCACCATCGCCGAGCCGATCCCGGGCGTCGCCGGCACGGCCGGCGTCGTGCATACCGACACCTCGCTGATCGTCGCCGCCCTCATGGCGGTGTTCACCATCCTGTTCGGTGTGCGCAACGTCCAGGCGTCGGAGCAGCATCGCGGCATGATGCTGGCCATCGCCTTCGAGTCGGTGGTGAAGCTGCTGGCCCTGCTGGCGGTCGGGCCGTTCGTCCTCTGGGTGCTGTTCGACGGGCCGGGTGACCTGTTGGCGCGTCTCGGCCAGGCGCCGGCGATCACCGAGCGGGTGACCCGCAGCGGCTCACCGCTCAGCTGGATCGTGATGTCGCTGCTTTCGGCAATGGCGTTCCTCTGCCTGCCGCGCCAGTTCCATGTCGCCGTGGTCGAGCACGGCCATCCGGCCAGCCTCAAGACGGCGCGATGGCTGTTCCCGGTCTATCTTGTCCTGATCAATCTCCTCGTCGTGCCGATCGCAGCGGCGGGCCTGCTGCTGCTCGGATCACAGGCTAGTCCCGACCTCTATGTGCTGCAGCTGCCGCTCGCCAGCGGCGAGGGCTGGCTGTCGGCGTTCGTGTTCATCGGTGGCCTGTCGGCGGCGACCTCGATGGTGATCGTGGCTTGCATGGCGTTGTCCGGCATGATCGGCAACGAACTGGTCATGCCCTATCTGCTACGGCGACAGGCAGGCGTCGCGCGCGAGATGGGGCCGCTGGTGGTGTTCGTGCGCCGCGCCGCCGTCGTGCTCATTCTCATGGCGGGCTACTCCTACGAGCGCATCATCTCCGGTTACTTGCCGCTCGCCTCGATCGGCCTGATCTCCTTCTGCGCCGTCGCCAATCTCGCGCCCGGCCTGGTGCTCGGTCTCTATTGGCGCGGCGCCCATCGCTACGGCGTCGTGGCGGGCCTGGCCGGCGGTTTCGTGGTCTGGCTCTACGCGCTGCTGTTGCCGACGCTGCACCAGAGCGCCGGCGGCGGACAGGTGGCTCCGCTGCGGCCCTACCTGCCGGTGCCGCTGTCCGACCTCGATCCGGTCGGGCAGGGCTTCGTGGTCTGCATCCTGGTCAACACCGTGCTGCTGGTCGGCGTCTCGCTGTGGGCGCGGCCGATCGCCCGCGACCGCGAGCAGGCCAGCTCGTTCGTGCTGGGCGCCGAGCCGGAGCAGCC
>JACPVT010000241.1 GCA_016191685.1 Rhodospirillales bacterium
CGTTGATTTCGTCGAGCACGGCCGGATCTTCGATGGTGGCCGGCAGGGTCCACGGCTGGTTGTCGGCCATCTTCTGCATGGTGCCGCGCAGGATCTTGCCCGAGCGCGTCTTGGGCAGGCGCTGCACGACCAGCGCGCTCTTGAAGAAGGCGACGGGGCCGATGCGGTCGCGGACCATCTGGACGACCTCGTTCGTGATCTCTGTCGGCGGCCGGTTGACGCCCGCCTTCAATACAAGGAAGCCGAGCGGCACCTGACCCTTGAGTTCATCGGCGACGCCGATCACGGCGCATTCGGCGACGTCATTGTGCGCGCCCAGCACTTCCTCGATCTGGCCGGTGGACAGGCGATGGCCCGCGACGTTGATCACGTCGTCGACCCTGGTCATCACCGAGACGTAGCCGTCCTCGTCGATATGACCTGCGTCGCCGGTTTTGTAGTAGCCGGGAAACTCGGCCATGTAGCTCTGCTTGTAGCGGTCGTCGGCGTTCCACAGGGTCGGGAAGGTGCCCGGCGGCAGCGGCAGTTTGCCGGCGAGCGCGCCCACCTCGCCCGGCTTCGTCAACTTCCTGCCGTTCTCGTCCAGCACGTCGAGATGCCAGCCCGGCGCCGGCACCGAGCACGAGCCCAGCTTCACCGGCATCGGTTCGAGTCCGACGAAGTTGCCGCAGATCGCCCAGCCGGTTTCCGTTTGCCACCAGTGATCGACCACCGGGACGCCGAGCAGCTTCTGCGCCCAGTCCACGGTTGGCGGATCGCCGCGCTCACCCGCCAGGAAGAGCGTGCGGAATTTCGACAGGTCGTAGGTCTTCAAGAGCTTACCGTCGGGATCCTCGCGCTTGATGGCACGGAAGGCGGTGGGCGCCGTGAACAGCGCCATCGCCTTGTGTTCGGAGATCACGCGCCAGAAGGCGCCGGCGTCGGGCGTGCCGACCGGCTTGCCTTCGTAGAGGATCGTGGTCGCGCCATGGATCAGCGGCCCATAGACGATATAGCTGTGGCCCACGACCCAGCCCACGTCCGAGGCGCACCAGTAGACCTCGCCGGGATTTACGCCGTAGAGGTTCTTCATCGACCAGGCCAAGGCCACGCAATAGCCGCCGGTGTCGCGCACCACGCCCTTGGGCTGGCCGGTCGTGCCCGACGTATAGAGAATGTAGAGCGGATCGGTCGCCTTCACCGGCACGCAGGGCGCCGGCGTCGCGACCGCCAGCGCCTCGCTCCAGTCGAGGTCGCGACCCTTGACCATCGTGGCTTCGCACTGTGGCCGTTGCAGGAGAATGACTCGCGGCACCTTGTGCTTGGCTTGCTCGATCGCCTGGTCGACCAGCGGCTTGTACTGCACGATGCGGGCTGGCTCGATGCCGCACGAGGCGGTCAGGATCAACTTGGGCGTGCAATCGTCGATGCGGCTGGAGAGTTCCTTGGCCGCGAAGCCGCCGAACACCACCGAATGCACCGCGCCCAGCCGTGCGCAGGCGAGCATCGCCATCACGGCCTCGGGGATCATCGGCATATAGAGGATGACGCGGTCGCCCTTCGCCACGCCCTGGGCCGCGATCATGCCGGCGATCCGCGCCACCTGATCGCGCAGCTCGCGATAGGTGAAACTCTTCTTGGTGTTGGTGACGGGCGAATCGTAGATCAGCGCCGTCTGGTCGGCCCTGTTGCTTCCTTGGGCGCCGTCCACGTGCCGGTCGAGCGCATTGTGGCAGGCGTTGAGCTCGCCGCCGGCGAACCAGCGATAGAAGGGCGGACTGGCCGCGTCGAGCACCCTGTCCCAGCGCTTCGTCCAGTCGATCGCCGCCGCCTGCTCGGCCCAGAAACCTTCCGGGTCCCGAAGCGAACGCGCATGCAGCGCCCGATACTTGTCCCCCACGGCCATCGTTTCCTCCGCAGTTTCTGTTGCTTGGCCGGTTGATGCGCTAGGATCGCCAAACTGACAAGAGCACCGACGGGAAGCAAGCATGGCCAAGGGCAAGTCCAGGAAAGGAGCCGGCAAGGGCAAACGCCCGCCGACCAGGTCGGCGAAAGCCAAGTCAGCGGGGGCGAAGTCCGCAAAGGCCAAGTCCGCGAGCGCCCGCAAGCCGCCGCGCCGCGCCGCCAAACCCGCGACAAAAAAGCCTCCGCTTCCCAAATCGCTTCCCAAGTCCCTGGCACGAGTCTCCGTCCGCCGTCCGGCCAAGAGCCGCGCCGCCGCTGCCCGCATGCCGGCCGCCCGCCCCGCGCCGCACAAGGCACCGCTGCTGACGCGCAACATCTACGAGCGCGACCTCGACAAGACCGCGGCCAACTATGCGGCGCTGACGCCGATGCAGTTCATCGAGCGCACCGCCAGCGTCTATCCCGATCACATCGCCCTGGTGCACGGCCAGCGCCGCCAGAGCTGGGCCGAGACCTACACCCGCTGCCGCCGCCTCGCATCGGCGCTGGAACGGGTCGGCATCGGCACGGGCGACACGGTGGCGATCATGGCGCCCAATATTCCGGAGATGTACGAGGCGCATTTCGGTGTGCCGATGACCGGCGCGGTGCTGAACTCGCTCAACACCCGTCTCGATGCGGCGATGCTGGCCTTCATCCTCGACCACAGCGAGACCAAGGTGCTGCTGGTCGACCGCGAATATCACCGCGTAATGACCGAGGCACTGGCGATCGCCAAGGTCCAGCCGCTGGTCGTCGACATCGACGATCCGGCCTGCGACGACCGCGCCCAGATCGGCGACACGACCTGGGAGGAGTTCATCGCGGCGGGCGATCCGGACTATGCCTGGTCCTATCCCGCCGACGAATGGGACTCGATCTCGCTCAACTACACCTCGGGCACCACCGGCAATCCCAAGGGCGTGGTCTTCAGCCACCGCGGCGCGGCGCTCTCGGCCTACGGCAACGCCACGCAATGGCCGATCGGCCTGCACCCGATCTATCTCTGGACCCTGCCGATGTTCCACTGCAACGGCTGGTGCTTCCCATGGACCCTGGCGCTGGTCGGCGGCACCAGCGTCTGCCTGCGGCGCGCGTCGGCCAAGACGATCTTCGATGCGCTGGCCGACCACAACGTCACGCACATGTGCGGCGCACCCATCATCATGCAGTTCATCATCGGCGCGACTCCGACCGAACGCCGGACGCTCAGCCGCAAGGTCGAGTTCATGACCGCGGCCGCGCCACCGCCCGCCGCCGTGCTCGAGGCACTGGAGAAGGAGAACTTCCGCGTCACCCACGTCTACGGCCTCACCGAAGTCTACGGCCCGGCCACGATCTGCGCCTGGCACGAGGCCTGGGATTCGCTGCCGTCGCACGAGCGCGCGCGTCTGAAGGCGCGCCAGGGCGTGCGCTACACCGCCGAGGACGGCGTCACGGTGATGGATCCGACCACCATGAAGGAAGTGCCGCGCGACGGCGCCACCATGGGCGAGGTGATGTTCCGCGGCAATCTCGTCATGAAGGGCTACCTCAAGAATCCCAAGGCAACGAAGGAGTCCTTCGAGCACGGCTGGTTCCATTCCGGCGATCTCGGCGTGCTGCACGAGGACGGCTACATCGAGCTGCGCGACCGCTCCAAGGACATCATCATCTCGGGCGGCGAGAACATCTCGACCATCGAGGTCGAAGGCGCGATCATGGAGCATCCGGCGGTCGCCAGCGTGGCGGTGGTAGCCAAGCCCGACGAGAAGTGGGGCGAGACGCCCTGCGCCTTCGTGGTGCTGAAACCCGGCGCGGTGGCGACCGTGGAGGAGATCGTGGCCCATTGCCGCGCCAACCTCGCCTCGTACAAGTGCCCCCGCCACGTGGTGTTCCGCGACCTGCCCATGACCTCGACCGGCAAGGTGCAGAAATTCGTGCTGCGCGAATGGGCCAAGGCGGTATAGCCGGCACCATCGCGCCGCCATAATCCCCGGGCTATTTTCGCCGCTTCGATGCCCGGCGATTCAACCCTCGTTGTCACGACAAGAAGCGGCGTCCGCCCCCTCGGCGTGCGCGGTGAGCCGCTGCACAACGCCGCGCCGCAGTTGCGCCGTGTGGTGCGCCGGCGGCTGGGCGATGCCGCCGCCGACCTGCTGGCCGATCCGCAGCTGCACGAAGACGGCAAGGCGATCGACTGGCATGCCGGCTGGGCCGGCACCGTCCGTCCGGTCGAAACGCTCGAGCCGGCGCGGCGCGATCAGGTCCTGGCCGAGGTCGAACGTGGCCTGGCTGAAATCCGGCGCCTGGGCGACGCGCTCGCTTTCACCGGTGCGCGCGAGGACACCGGCCTGATCGGCCTCTCGCTGAAACTCGCCGCCCGCGTGCCCTCGCCCTCTCTGGTCTTCCTGGTCGGCGACCGGCCGGTCATCGTCGCCTGGGGTTACGAAAAGGAGGCCGCCGCCGCCCTCCTGCCGATCACCACCGCGCAGGTGCCGGGACGCCGGTCGGTTCTCGATCCGTCGCCTGCTCCGCCGCCGCCGCAACCATCGCCATCGCTCCCAGCGCTGCGGCCGGCCACTAC
>JACPVT010000242.1 GCA_016191685.1 Rhodospirillales bacterium
ATAGATGCGCTGCGTGTCGCGCGGCGTTGGGCCTTTGGCTGAGGATGGGGCGGCGACGGACATGGTGGAGAATACTTAGTTAACGTTTACGTAAACGTCAATGTGGGTTTACGTAAACGGAAGGGAGCGAAATGGCGATCTATCAACTGGGCGACAAGAAGCCGGTGATTCCCGCATCCTGCTACGTCGCCGAGGAGGCGACGCTGATCGGCGACGTCATCCTGGGCGAGCGGGTGAGCATCCTGTTCGGTGCCGTGCTGCGCGCCGACAACGAGCCGATCACCATCGGCGACGACAGCAACGTGCAGGACAACTCGGTGCTGCATACCGACCCCGGTGCGCCGCTCAACATCGGCAAGGGCGTGACGATCGGCCATTGCGTGATGCTGCACGGCTGCACGATCGGCGACGGCGCGCTGATCGGCGTCGGCGCCGTGGTGCTGAACCATTCGGTGATCGGCAAGGACAGCCTGGTCGGCGCCGGCGCCGTGGTAACCGAAGGCAAGACCTTTCCCGACCGCGCGGTGATCTTCGGCTCGCCAGCCAAGGCCGCGCGCGAGGTGAGTGAGGACAACGTCGAGCGGTTGCGCATGAGCGCCGCGAGCTACGTCCGGCGCGGCGCGCAGTACAAGAAAGACCTCAAGCGCATCGGCTGATCGTGATCGACGCGCTCGACCATCTCACGCTCGGCGGATCGGCCGGCGTCTACGAGACGCTGCTGGGACGCCGCGCCAGCGACGGCCGGCTGCGCACCGGCAATGTCGGGCTCGCTTTCGCGGATGGCGCGCCGGGCCTGCAGTCGATGACCTTCGCCACCGCCGACATCGGCAAGGCGGCGACGCTGCTCGAGCGGCGCGCGGTGGCGGCGACGCGCGACGGCGATGCGGTAGCCCTCACGGGCCATGGCGTGGCGATCCGGCTGGACGCCAAGGCAAGCGACGCGCCTTCGCCTTTCACCGCCGACGAAGCATCGTGTGTCTCTGCGCTCGACCATGTCGTGGTGCGCACGCCCAACCCCGAGCGGGCGATCGCCTTCTACGCCGGGCGGCTGGGTCTCGATCTCCGGCTCGACCGTAGCAACGAGCAATGGGGCTCGCGCCTGCTGTTCTTCCGCTGCGGCGATCTTGTGGTCGAGATTGCGCATGATCTGAAGAAGGGCGTGTCGGACGCGCCCGACCAGTTGTGGGGATTGAGCTGGCGCGTGCCCGACGTCGCCAAGGCGCATGCGCGCCTGAAAGCCGCCGGCCTCGACGTCACCCCGCCGCGCGACGGCCGCCGGCCCGGCAGCCAGGTCTTCTCGGTCAAGAACCAAACCGAAGGCGTGCCCACCCTGGTGATCGGCGGCATCGGGCGCTGGTAAGCGGCCGTATCGGCATGTCATCCTCCGGACAAAGCTTAAGGGGGAAACAATGACGACAGGCATTCGACTGGCAGCCGGCGCGCTCGCCCTGGCATTGGCGACACCGGCCTCGGCGCAGGGCGTCGTGAACGTCTACTGCTCGGTGCAGGTCGAGTGGTGCACGCTGGCCGCCAACGAGTTCCAGAAGGCCAGCGGCATAAAGGTCTCGATGTCCCAGAAGGGCTCGGGCGAGACCATCGCTCAGTTGAAGGCCGAGGCGCAGAACCCCAAGGGCGACGTGTGGTTCGGTGGCACCGGTGATCCGCATCTGCAGGCCGCCGAAGAAAACCTTACCGAGGCCTACAAGTCACCCAAGATGGCCGACCTGCATCCCTGGGCGGTGAAGCAGAACACCGACTCGGGTGGCAAGACGGTGGGCATCTATGCCGGTGCGCTGGGCTTCGGCTTCAATACCGAATTGCTGGCCAAAAAGGGAGCCAAGGCACCGGCCTGCTGGGCCGATCTCTTGAAGCCGGAGTTCAAGGCCGAGATCCAGATGGCCAACCCCAACTCCTCGGGCACCGCCTATGTCGCGATCGCCACGCTGGTGCAGCTGATGGGCGAACAAAAGGCCTTCGAGTATCTGAAGAAGATGCATGCCAACATCAACGCCTACACGCGCTCAGGGACGGCGCCGATGAAGGCGGTTGCGCGCGGCGAGACCATGGTCTCGATCAGTTTCGTGCATGATGGCGTGACCGAAGCGCTGGCCGGCTTCCCGGTGAAGACCGCGACCCCGTGCGAAGGCACCGGCTACGAGATCGGCTCGATGAGCATCGTCAAGGGCGCGCGCAACATGGCCAACGCCAAGAAGTTCTACGACTGGGCGCTCACGCCCGAGGCGCAGAAGCTCGGCGCCCAGGCGAAGCAGTTCCAGGTGCCGTCGAACAAGGCGACGCCGCTGCCACCCCAGGCACCCAAGTTCGCCGACATGAAGCTGATCGACTACGACCAGGCGAAGTACGGCAAGTCGGCCGAGCGCAAGCGCCTGATCGCGCGCTGGGATAGCGAAGTGGGCGCCCTGCCGAAGCCCTGATGCCGCCACGCCGATGATTTCCCGCGCGCCCCTGGCGTGGTCGGTCGCGGGCCTGCTCGCGGCCCTTGCGCTCCCCTGGTACGCGCTACAGGAGGGCCTTGATTCGGGTGCGTGGTTTTCGGGCTTGTGGTCGTCGGAGGATTACGCGAGCGGCCTCGCCCAGATCGTCGCACATGGAAAATGGTGGCTGGCGCCTGTGCTGTCGGCGCTCGTGGCCTGCATCGTGGCCGCGCTGGTGCCGACAACGCGCCAGCGCCGGGGCACGCTGCTGCTGCTCGCTGGCACCGCAGGGCTCGTGCTGTTCGTGGCCCAAGCGCTCGGCATCGGCCTGCGTGGCTGGACCGCTGGCTGGCTCACGACGCTGTTCGGCGAGCTCGACGGCCGTCAAGTCGGACTCGGCGCCGGCGGTGCGGTGGCGCTGGTGGCGCTCCTCTCGCTGCTGTCGATCGGGCTGGCGCTGCGCGGTGCCTTCGGCGGCGATGCCTTTGTCGCGGGCGCGGTGACGACGGTAGCGGCCTCGATCGTGCTGTTCACCGCCTGGCCGATCCTGCGCATCCTGGTGCAGGCCTTCCAGGATGGCGACGGTGTCCTTGCGCCGGCGCTGCTGGTCGAGCGGCTGGCAACAGAGAAGATCTGGAGCCTGCGCTGTCTCTCCGGCGGCGGCCGCTGCGGCGTGGCCTGGAACACGTTGTTCCTGGCGCTGGGCTGCGGCGCCGGCACGACGGCGCTGGGCCTCGCCTTTGCGTTGATTGTCATGCGCACCTCGTTCGGCTTCAAGAAGACGCTTAGGGTGCTGACGGTGCTGCCGATCGTGACGCCGCCCTTCGTCATCGGGCTGGCGCTGATCCTGGTGTTCGGCCGCTCCGGCCTGGTGAATCAGTTCCTCGAATGGTCGATGGGCATCGAGCCGACGCGCTGGATCTATGGTTTCCACGGCGTGTTCCTGGCGCAGCTCTTCGCCTTCACCCCGGTGGCGTTCCTGGTCCTGATCGGCGTCGTCGAAGGCGTGAGCCCGACGCTCGAGGAAGCCTCGCAGACGCTTCGTGCCGACCGCTGGTCCACTTTCACCACGGTGTCGCTGCCGCTGATGCGGCCGGGCCTCGCCAACGCCTTCCTGGTGGGTTTCATCGAGAGCATCGCCGACTTCGGCAATCCCATCGTGCTGGGCGGCGACTATGGTGTGCTCTCGACCGAGATCTATTTCGCCGTGGTCGGCGCCCAGCTCGACTACGGCCGAGCGGCGTCGCTCGCGTTGCTGCTGCTGGTTTTTGCGCTCGGCGCCTTCTTTCTGCAGCGCCGCATCGTGGGCAGCGGCTCCTACGCCACCATCTCGGGCAAGGGCGATTCTGGCCTGCCGACGCCGCTGCCCGACGCCGCGCGCCGCGCCGCCGCCTGCGTGGCGCTGCCGTGGGCCGCCTTCACGCTGCTGCTCTACGGCTTCGCCTTCGTTGGCGGCCTGGTCAAGGTGTGGGGGCGCGACTACACGCCGACCTTGGACCACTACGCCAAAGCTTTTGCTGTCGAGCATACCGCGGACGGGCTGATCTGGACGGGCGCGGCCTGGAACTCGTTCTGGACGACGGTGAAGCTTGCCGCCATCGCCGCGCCGCTCACCGCGGCCCTCGGCCTGATCGCGGCCTGGCTCCTGGTGCGCCAACGCTTCGCCGGCCGCGCCACGCTCGAATTCGCTACCATGCTGAGCTTCGCCGTGCCCGGCACGGTGATCGGCGTGGCCTATGTCTTCGCCTTCAACGTGCCGCCGATCGAGATCACCGGCACGGCGATGATCATCGTGCTCTGCTTCATCTTCCGGAACATGCCGGTGGGCGTGCGCGCCGGCATGGCGGCGATGAGCCAGATCGACCGCAGCCTCGACGAGGCCTCGATCACCCTGCGCGGACGTGCACCACAGACTCTGTTCTATGTCGTGCTGCCGTTGCTGCGCCCGGCCATCGTCGGCGCCCTGGTCTACGGCTTCGTGCGTGCGGTGACGACGGTGAGTGCCGTGGTGTTCCTGGTGACGGCCGAGTACGAGCTTGCCACCACCTACATCATCCTGCGCGTCATCAACGGCGACTATGGCCTCGCCATCGCCTACAGCTGCGCGCTGATCGTGCTGATGCTGGCGGTGATCCTGCTGATCCAATTCGCGGTCGGCGAACGTCGCCTCGGGCGGCGGGCCGTGGCTCTGACGGGAGGCCCGGCGTGAGCGTCGAATTCCATGGCGTCGTGAAGCGCTACGGCGCGGCGACCGCCGTTGCCGGCATCACCTTCACGGTCGAATCCGGCACCCTGGTGACGTTGCTCGGCCCCTCGGGCTGCGGCAAGACCACGACGTTGCGCATGATCGCGGGCCTCGAGCTGCCGAGCGAGGGCCGCATCGTGATTGCCGGTCGCGACGTCACGACGCTCGGCGCCACGCAGCGCGACGTCAGCATGGTGTTCCAGTCCTACGCCCTGTTCCCGCACATGAACGTGCTCGAGAACGTCTGTTACGGGCTCCGCCGCTCCGGTCAGTCGCGTGACGACGCCGCCAAGAGCGCGCGCGAGGGCCTGCTGCAGGTCGGGCTCGCGAGCTACGAGGAGCGCCAGCCGTCGGAACTGTCGGGCGGCCAGCAACAGCGCGTGGCGGTGGCGCGCGCACTCGTCCTGAAACCCTCGGTGCTGCTGTTCGACGAGCCGCTCAGCAACCTCGACGCGCGCCTGCGCCGCCAGATGCGCGAGGAGATTCGCGAACTGCAGCAGCGTCTCGGCCTCACCGTGGTCTATGTGACGCACGATCAACAGGAGGCGATGGCCGTGTCCGACCGCATCATCGTCATGAATGCGGGCCGCATCGAACAGCAGGGCAGCCCGCGTGATCTCTACGAAAGACCGGCGACACCCTTCCTGGCGCGTTTCATGGGTGAATCCAATCCGGCGCGCGGCACGGTGCGCCGCCTCGATCCGACGCAAGTCCGAGTCCGGCTGGGCGATGTCGAAATCGACGTCGCCAATGCGACCGCAACCGACGGCGACGCCATGGTCGCGATCAGGCCGGAAGCGATTGCCGTCGAGCGTCCGGGCGATGCACCAGGCGATTTCTCAGCCGACCTGTTGGCTGGCACGATCGCCAAGGCGAGTTATCTCGGCACGCACATGGAATATTCCATCGACACGGAGGCGGGCACGCTATTCGCCACCTGTCCGCGCGTCGAACGGCCCCTGGCCGCGGGTGACGCGGTCGCATTGCGGCTGGCGCCGCGTGGGGTCATCGTGGTTGAAAGCTGAAATGCATCGCATCGTCTTCCTCGTCTTCCTGGCTCTCGCTGCCTGCGCCACGCAACCGGCGCCGAAGCAGGCAAAGGACCTGGCCCCGCTCGGCCCCTGCCCGCCTTCGTCATGGAAGCCCGAGGCGCCACCGCCCACGGCCAGCGCCAAGACCTCGATGGTCCTGCTGGCGGTCGGGGAGTGGGCGCGCTTCGGCCGCCAGATCACGATCTATTCGTCGAATGCTCCGCCCCGCACCGAGCAGCTCGGAGTCAAGGAGCGCGACGCGCCGGAACGCATCGCCGATTATTGGGCGAGCGTCGACAAGCCCGGCCGCAGCGGCCTCACCGACATTCCCTGGTCGGCCGCTTTCATTTCCTGGGACATCGAGAGCGCCGGCGTGCCGCGCAGCCTTTTCTGCCCCGACCAGCGCCACACGATCTATGTCGAGCGCATGGTCGAGCGGACACGCCAGCCGGGCGCCGTCTTCATTCCGCGGCCGCCGCAGGCGCGCGCGCCGCAGGTCGGCGACCTGATCTGCGCCTCGCGCAACGGCAGCGCCACCACGCTCGACAACCTCAACCGCGGCACCGGGCATTGCGACATCGTGGTCGAAGTCCGGCCCGGCGAGGTCCATGTCATCGGCGGCAATGTGGGCGACTCGGTCACCCGCAGCGTCTTTCCACTGGACGACAGCGGGTTTTTGTCGCCCATTTCCGCCCGTCCGGTATTCACCGTGATCGAAAATCGTCTGCCCTAGGGAACGTCCATGTCTGCGCTGTCGCTCTACGACTACGTCATCATCGGTGCCGGATCGGCCGGCTGCACCATGGCCAACCGGCTCGCCGCAAAGGATGGGCTGCGGATCCTGGTGCTCGAGGCTGGCGGCCCCGACAAGTCGTTCATGCTCAAGATGCCGGCGGGCTTCGCCAGCCTCGGCGAAAAGTCGCCCTACAACTGGCACTATGAGACGACGCCGCAAAAGCACTGCAACGACCGGCGCATGTACTGGCCGCGCGGCAAGACGCTGGGCGGCTCGTCCTCGATCAACGCTATGCTCTATGTGCGCGGCAATGCCTGGGACTACGACCAGTGGCGCCAGCTCGGCAACGAGGGCTGGAGCTACAACGACGTCCTGCCCTATTTCAAGAACGCCGAGAACAACGAGCGCGGCGGCAACGATTTCCACGGCGCCGGCGGGCCGCTCAACGTCGCCGACCAGGTCGACCCGAGCAGGCTCAACGAGGCGTTCCTCAAGGCCGCCGAGCAGGCCGGCCACAAGCGCGTTGCCGACTTCAACGGCGCCGAGCAGGACGGCGTCGGCTACTACCAGGTGACGCAGAAGGACAAGGCGCGCTGGAGCACGGCCAGCGCCTATCTGCGGCCGGCTGTGGCGCGGGGCAACAGCCACGTCGAGATCATCACCAACGCACTCGTCGAACGCATCATCTTCGACGGCACGCGCGCCATGGGTGTCCGCTATGTCGTCGACGGCCGCGACGAGGTGGCGCGCGCCAATCGCGAGATCATCCTGTGCGGCGGCGCCGTCAACTCGCCGCAACTGCTGCTGCTCTCGGGCGTCGGTCCGGCCGACCATGTGAAATCGCTCGGTATCACTCCGGTCGCCGACCTGCCCGGCGTCGGTGGCAACCTGCAGGACCATCTCGACGCGGCGCTGCTGCAGTTCTGCAAGACGCACGACACCTACGACACCGCCAACAAGCTGGTCTCGCTCTACCAATACGTGGTCAACAAGAAAGGCCCGGGCACCTCGCCGATCGCCGAGTCAGGCGGCTTCGTGCGCACGCGCCCGGGCCTCGCCGCCCCCGACGTCCAGCTCCACTTCCTGCCGGTGCTGGTGGTCGACCATGGCCGCACCAAGATGAAGAAGAACGGCTTCAGCCTGCACGTCTGCGCGCTCAGACCCGAGAGCACTGGCACCATCCGGCTGCGCAGCAACGACCCGAAAGACGCACCGCTGATCGACGCCAACTACCTCGCCGAACGCAAGGATCTCGATACGCTGATCGCCGGCGTCAAGATGGGCCGCGAGATCTTCGCCCAGTCGGGCCTCGATCCCTACCGCGCCGACGAGTTCCAGCCTGGCGCCGCAGCTAGGACCGACGCCGAACTCGAACAGTGGATCCGCGCCAAGTGCGAGACGATCTATCACCCGGTCGGCACCTGCAAGATGGGCCCGAGCACAGACGGCATGGCCGTCGTCGACGACAAGCTCCTGGTGCACGGCGTGCAGGGGCTGCGCGTGGTCGATGCCTCGATCATGCCGGCGCTGGTCGGCGGCAACACCAACGCCCCCACCATCATGATCGCCGAGCGCACCGCCGCCATCATGCATGCGGCGGGGCTGACGAACTGAGGCGGGCCGCCGTGAACGAGTTCGGGCGCGCGCTCCGGCGCTGGCGTCGCCTGCGCGGGGTCAAGCAGAGCCATGCCGCGGAACTCTTCGGCGTCACCCAGGCGACACTGTCGCGCTGGGAACGCGGGCATCACCGCATCCCGGGCAAGACGGCGCATGAACTCTCGCGCCTGCTCCGCGCGCCGCTCGATTCCGCGGGCGATGCCGGATTGCGGCGGCTGGTCGAGAATTCGGCGCTTCCCGTCCACCTGATCTGCGACCTCTCGCACCGCCTGCTGGCGGCCTCGCCGGCCCGCTTCGCCGCATGGACCGCCGATCCCGCCGAACTGCGCGGCAAGTCTCTGTGGCGCTTCGCCACCGAAGAGATCCGCGCCACCGAGAGTCGGCTGGGCGAACTCGGCTGGTATGACGACGGTGTCGCCCAGCTGAGCTTCTGGACGGGCGCCAACGACGATCCGGTCGTGCCGATCGATCCGGGCATCCTGATGTGGGAGCGGCTGCAACTCAGTGACGGGACGCTGGCCCGTCTGGTGACCTCCATCAGGCACTAGCGAATACTTTATTCGTGGGCCGGCGCGCGGCGCGTCCCTACAGTCGCCGGCATGACGACCTCCTGGGGACGAATTTCCCTGCTCTACGGGATCGGCGTGCTGGCGGCCGGCCAGCTCGGCATCGTGCCGCCGCTGGTGCCGGCCCTGCAGCGCGACCTCGGCCTGTCGCTCACCGTGGCCGGCATGACCGTGTCGGTGATCACGCTGGTGGGCGCGGTGCTGGGTCTGCTGGCGGGCGGCTGGTCGGAAAGGGTCGGCCACGCGCGCGCGCTTCGCATCGGCGTCCTGACCATGGCGGCAGCGGCGGCACTCTGCGCCGCGTCGGACGACGCCACGACCCTGCTCGCCGCGCGCAGCCTGGCAGGCATCGGCTATCTGCTGGTCGTCGTCGCGGGCCCCTCGTTGATGGCCAGCACCTCGGAGCCGAGGCACCACGCCATTACCCTATCGCTGTGGGGCACGTTCGTGCCGGTCGGCATCGCGATCGCGGGACTCGTCGCGGCAGAATTCGCGGGTCGTGCAGGCTGGCGAATGGTCTTCGCCGGCGACGCCGTTGTCCTGGCCCTTGCGCTGATCGTGGCCCTGAACGTGACGCAGGGTGCCGCTCCGGATCTTCGCGCGCCCCAACCAAGTCCAGCCACCGTCACGCTCCGATGGCTCGGTCCTTCGGTCCCGCTGGCGATCGCATTCTTCTGCTTCGCGCTGCTCTTTCTCGCGCTCGCCGGCCTGTTGCCGGCCTATCTCGTCGAACGGCGCGGCCTGGCCGCGGCGGACGCCGGACGGTTCATCGCTATCGCCACCGCCTTCGGAATCACCGGTAGCCTTCTCGCCGCCTGGATGATGCGGCGCGGCGTGTCGCCCGGCAGGCTGATCGCGATCGGGTTGATCACCTCCACCGTGATCGCCGCCTTCGCCTTCAGCGCGGCGGCGCCGGTGCCGATCGCCGTCGCGGGCTTCGCCGTCTCGTTCGCCCTAGGCGGGCTGGTGCCGGCGGCGGCCTTCGCCTCGGTGCCGCAGATCGCCGTCGACGCGCGCGCGATCGGGCCCATCAACGGCTTGCTGGCGCAGGCCGGCAGCCTCGGATCTCTGGCTGGCCCGCCGCTCCTGGCATTGTGGGTCGAGTGGGCCGGCTGGTCGCTGGCGCCGGTGCTTCTGCTGGCCGTCGCGGCAATCGGCGCGGCGAGCGCGCTCGTCGTTGCCGCGCCGCGCCGCTGAAGCCTAGCCGCGCTTCTCGACCACCAGCAGCCATGGCCGGCCGCCGACCGGTTGCAGGCGGCCGCGCGCGTCGACGGGATAGAGGCTCATGGTTACGCTGTTCTTCACGTTGCCGCCGACGGCATGGACGAACCCACCGCGCACGTCGGTGACGACGTCGCAATGGTTTGCCGTGTTGTCGATGCGCCGGTGCGCGGTGCGCGAATCGGCGTGGCGCCAGGTCGGGCCCGCCGTGCCGCTGCACACCAGATCCCCCGGCCTGGGCGAGTATTCGTTCGGCGCATGAAGGTAGAACGGAGCGCCGCGCGACTTCTCGCGATCATATAGCGTGGCGAGATAGCTGCCGTGGCGACCGTCGCGCGGGAACTGCCGGGGCGTGTAACCGGACTTGGCCATCACCCAGGAAACGAACGCCCCGGACCACGGCTTGCTGGACGTGCGGCCGTTCCAATCGGGCTTGCCGCAGGTTCCCCAATAGTCGCCGATCCGGCTGGCCAGCGGCTCGCTGCGTTCGCTGACGCCGCTCCGGTTGGTGTAGCCATTGGCCTGCCCGCCATAGACGACAGTCGAGCGGCCGAACCTGGTCCATTCCTGCCACGCCGTCAGGGCGACGCGGTCGGTCGGCGGCCGGTCGCTGTAGCCACCGCCGTAACGGGAACTTCCGGAACTGCCGCAGGCGGCAAGAAAGAGGGTAAGCAGAAGAGTTGCTGGCAGCCGCAGACCGAACACACGGGAGGAGGGTGCGGCGGGCGACTGCCAGCGAACACGAACACCGACGAAGGGGCTGCCGTAGTTCATGTATAACTTGCAGGGGAAAAAATAAACGATTGTTATTATTGTCTTTTAAATTAACACGAATGCTGAACAATGTCACGTCCGGATCGTTCTGCCGAAATCCGCCGCCTGGAAGAACTGGCCTTCCGGGGCTGGCCTGCCCTGGAGAGCCGCGACCTCGCCGGCTGGCGCCAGCGATTTGCCCATGGTTACACGAAAAGATCCAATTCTATCAATTCTTTAAGAGCTAATGCTCAATGCGATCCTGAGATCATTGCGGCGCTCGAGGCACCCTATCTGGCGCTCGGCCAGACGCCGACATGGCGGCTGACTCCGCTGGCGCCGCCGGCCATCGCCGGCCTGCTGGCCGAGCGTGGCTACCGGGCCATCGAGCGCAGCCTCCTGCAGGTCTGCCCGCTCCATGCGGGCTTTGCCGCAGACGCCGCCGTCCGCATATTCCCCGCGCCCACGCCGGCCTGGATCGAGTCCTTTTGCACCCATAGCCCGGTGCCGCCGCGACATCGCGAGACCATGCAACGCATGCTGGCGGCCATCGCGACCCCGGCCGGCTTCGCCTTCGTCGAGGACGCCGGCCAGCCGATGGCCATGGCGATCGGCGCGGTCGAGGGCGATCACATGGGGCTGTTCGACGTGCTGGTGATGCCGCAGGCCCGCCGCCGCGGTCTGGCACGGCGGATCACCGAAAGCCTCTATGCCTGGGCCTGGAGGCATGGCGCGCGCTTCGCCTATCTCCAGGTTGTCGCCACCAACTCGGCCGCGATGCCACTCTACGCAGACCAGGGTTTCCGCACCGTTTACAGCTACGAGTACTTCGTGCCGCCGGCCTCGCCCTGAGCCTACGGGATGAGCCCGGCGGCTTGACCCCCCGGCGCCCCGCCTCACATAGTCGCGGCCGGGAGGAACTCAAAAATGTCGAACTACCCTTGGGAGAAAAGCTACCCGCCCGGCGTGAAGTGGGAGCTCGAGGTTCCGCGCAAGACCATCCACCAGACCTTCGAGGATAGCTGCGCCCAGTTCGGCGACCGGCCGTTCACCGATTTTCTCGACAAGGTGATGACCTTCCGCGACTACAAGGTGGCCTCCGACAGAGCCGCCGCCGGCTTCCAGAAGCTCGGCGTCAAGCCCGGCGTCCATGTCGGCCTCTACCTGCCCAACACGCCGCACTACATCATCGCCTTCTTCGGCGTGCTGAAGGCCGGCGGCATCGTCGTCAACTACAGCCCGCTCGACGCCGCCCGCGAACTCGAACACAAGATCGGTGATTCCGAGACCGATATCCTGGTGACGCTCGACGTCAACGCGCTGTACCCCAAGATGGCGGCGATGCGCGGCAAGACGCGACTCAAGAAGCTGATCGTGGGCTCGATCGCTGACTACCTGCCGTGGCCCAAGAACTGGCTCTATCCCATCGCCAAGAAGAAGGAACTTTCGGCCTGGCCGCGCGACGACTGGCATATGTCGTTCAAGGATCTGCTGGCCAACGACGGCAAGTACGCCCCCCACCCCTCGAATGAAAACCTGTGGGACGAGGTTGCCATCCTGCAATACACCGGCGGCACCACCGGCCTGCCCAAGGCGGCGATGCTGACGCACGGCTGCGTCATGGCGGCGATGAGCCAGGGCATGGCCTGGACCAAGCCCTACACGACCCCGGGCACGGAAAAGGTCGTGTGCGTGCTGCCGCTGTTCCACATCTACGCGCTGTCGGGAATCATGCTGGGCGCGGTGGCCAACGGCAACCAGCTCATCCTTTATCCGCGACCCGACATCGACATGATCGTGGCGGACCTCTCGACCAAGAAACCGACCTTCCTGCCTGGCGTGCCGACGCTCTACACCGCGATCCTGAAGCATCCCAAGGCGCAGGGACTCGACCTCAAGTCACTGAAGATCTGCATGTCGGGCGGCGCGCCGCTGCCGGTCGAGGTGCAACAGAGCTTCGAGAAGCTGACTGGCGCCACCTTGATCGAGGGCTACGGCCTCACCGAGACCTCGCCCACCGGCGCGATCTGCCCGGTCGACAAGACGGCGCGCCGCACGGGCTCGTGCGGCGTGCCGATGCCCGGCACCGTCATCGAGATCCGCGACATGGAGAACAAGGACCGCGTGCTGCCTGCCGGCAAGGACAATGTCGGCGAGGTCTGCATCATCGGCCCGCAGGTCATGAAGGGCTACTGGAAGAAGACCGAGGACACCGAGCAGGTGCTATTCAGTCATCCCGCCAGCAACTGGAAGGGCCTGCGCACCGGCGACATGGGCTACATGGACGAGGACGGCTGGCTCTACCTGGTCGACCGCTCCAAGGACCTCATCATCTCGTCGGGCTACAACGTCTACCCGCGCATGATCGAGGAAGCGGTCTACGAGCATCCGGCGGTCGACGAGTGCATCGTGATCGGCATCCCCGATCCCTACCGCCAGGAAGCGCCCAAGGTGTTCGTGAAGCTGAAGCCCGGAACCTCGCTCACCTTCGAGGAGCTGAAGAAGCATCTCGAAGGCAAGATCGGCAAGCACGAGATGCCGGTGGCGCTCGAGATCCGCGCCGAGCTGCCCAAGACGCCGGTCGGCAAGCTCTCCAAGAAGGAACTCAAGGAGGAAGAGCGCGCCAAGGCGAAAGCCAAGGCGGCGTAACGCACGCATGGCAGGCCGACGCGTTTTTCTTCTCGGCGGTGCCGGCGTCGTCCTCGGCAGCTGTTTCGACCGGCCCTGCCATGAGCGCATTCCGGCGCAGAAGGCGTTCCTCGACGGACTGCAGGCACTGGCCAAGCCGGCGCTGGCTTCGAACAATCCGCTCGCGGTCGAAGCGGCCGCCAAGCAAAGCGTGGCGCTGGCCGACAAGATCGGCGCCTTTTCCGACTGGTGCGGCACCATCCGCAAGATCGAAGGCAATGCCGAGACGGCCGCCGTCACCATCGAGGTCGGTGCCCAAGTTTCGCTCTACGCGTTCAACGACTGGGCATTGGCCTTCGCGGGCTCGGTAACCGACCTTTTCTCCACACGATCGCGTCAAACGCCGCCGCCGGGGCTTTCCGAGGCGGCCATCGCGGCGCTAAAAACCCTGCGGCTCGGTGAACGCGTGACGCTCTCCGGACGGATGGGCGAGATCGCGGGCTCCGGTCTGTTCGATCTCTCCCGCCTGTTCGGCAAAAGCGACGCGGAGCACCGCCAGTTCCTGCAGACGCCGCGCTTCGTGGCGCGCATCGAGGCCCTCGCGGCATCGAAGAAAACTTGAGAAAGGACTCCGAGTGCCGTCGTTCACCTACGATTTCCCCTACGCCTCCAGGAAACTCCCAGTCTTCGCGTCGAACGTCGTGGCCTCCTCGCAGCATCTCGCGGCGACGGCGGGCCTGCGCATGATGGCCAAGGGCGGCAATGCGGTCGATGCGGCGATCGCCAGCGCCGCCGCCATCACCGTGGTCGAGCCGACCATGAACGGCATCGGCGCCGACGCC
>JACPVT010000243.1 GCA_016191685.1 Rhodospirillales bacterium
AGGTAAAGCCGGAACCGGTCGGCGCGCCGGCACCGCCGCAGGCCCAGACGCCGGAGCCAACGCCAGCGAAGGCCGGACACTACAAGCCGATGGTCCTGGCGGCAGCGGCCGTGGCGCTGCTGGTCGCGGGCGGTGGCGCAGGCTACGCGATCTTCGCACCGCGATCTCCCGATGTCGCGGCCTCGCCGGCACCGCCTGCGGCGACACCGGCGCCGCGCGCCAACGAAGAGGCCGACCGTCAGGCGGCCGAGGCGCGTCGCCAGGCCGAGGAGCAGCGCATTGCCGAAGCGGCGGCGACCCGCGAGCGCGAGCGGTTGCTGGCCGAGCAGGCCGCGGCGAAGGCTGCCGAGGAAGAGGCACGAGCCCAAGCCGAACCGGGGGAGGCCGAACTCAAGCTGACCCACAGGGACCGGCAGAAACTCCAGGTCGCCCTGTTGTCGATGGGCTTCGATGTCGGTGGCATCGACGGCAGCTTCGGGCCGCGCTCGCGCCAGACGATCGCCGCCTGGCAGACCAAGAATGGCGACGTCGCGACCGGCTTCTTCACGGCGGCGCAAAAGGCGTCGCTGATGACCGAGGCCGCGCCCGCGATCGCCAAATGGGAAGAGGCGCAGCGCCGTGCCTATGCCGAAGAGCAGCGGCGGCTGCAACAGCAGCAACAGCAGGCTCCACCGCCGCCGCCGCCACGGCGCGGTTTCAAGTGGCCGTGGGAATAGCCTGCCGGGCCGGTTAGTATTGTTGAAAACCAGATGGAGGAATCAATGCCGTCCGTCACCGCCAGGAAGAAGTCTTCGCCGACCACGTCGCGCCAGAAAGTCGCCCACGCCCGCGCCGCCGAACCGGTGCTGGTCAAGGGACGGCGCGACTTCTTCAAGTATCGCGATCTCGGCGTCGCCGACGCCAGCGCCGGCGCGCTGCGCGCCCAGGTGATGAGTTCGAGCCAGGGCATGAGCCGGCCGACCGGCTGGCACTATCACGAGTGCGACGGCCAGTTCATCTACATGCTGAAGGGCTGGGTCGATCTGCAGTTCGAGGACGGCAAGACGATCCGGGTGGAGGAGGGCGACTCGCTCTTCATCCCGGGCTACCTGCGGCACAACGAGATCCGCACCGCCGACGCGATGGAGATCCTGGAGGTCTCGTCACCCGGCGTGATGGGCACCACGCCCTGCGATCCGCCGGCCGGGTTCAAGGCCTGACGGCAATCCCTTGACAGGAAACCGTCCGTTTCCTATATTTCCTGTCAAGGAGGTCTTCTTGCGACTCGCCCGCCGCTGAAACGGAAAAGGCGATTCCAGTTTTGCACGCTTCTGCCGCGCACGGCGCGGTGCGGGGCATCAGGCGAAACGCCAGGAGAAACAAGAGTTTAGAAGCCGGTCCGTGAGACTCTCGACCTCCACAGGTCGTGGAGGTCGAAAGGAACGAGGGGAGTGAACAGGACCATGAAAATCGGCGCGGTGATGTTCTTCACGACGGACTCCATGCAGCCCGCGCCGCTCGGGCGGGCGCTGGAGGAGCGCGGTTTCGAATCGCTGTGGGTGCCGGAGCACACGCATATTCCGTCCTCGCGCAAGTCGCCCTATCCGGCGGGCGGCGGCTTGATCCGGCCCTACTACGAGATCATGGATCCGTTCCTGGCGCTGAACGCTGCGGCCACGGTGACGACGAAGCTCAAGGTCGGCACCGGCATCGCGCTGGTGATCCAGCGCGACCCCATCGTCACCGCCAAGATGGTCTCGACCATCGACCAGCTCTCGGGCGGCCGCTTCCTGTTCGGCGTCGGCAACGGCTGGAACCAGGACGAGATCGAGAATCACGGCACGGTGTTCAAGACGCGCCACAAGCTGGCGCGCGAGCGCATCGAGGCGATGAAGACGATCTGGACCGAGGAAGAGCCCGAGTATCACGGCGAGTTCGTGGCCTTCGACAAGATGAAGCAATGGCCCAAGCCGCGGCAGAGGCCGCATCCGCCGATCATCGTCGGCGGTGGCTTCCCGCATGCCGCCAGGCGCGCCATCCGCTACGGCGACGGCTGGATTCCCCGCGACGATTGGCTGGAGCGCGACGGCATGGGCATCATCGACCAGTTCCGCGCCATGGCGAAGGAGGCGGGGCGCGATCCGGCGACGCTGCCCATCAGCGTCTTCCGCGTGCCCGACAACCTCGAGCGCCTGCGGCTCTGCGAGAAGATCGGCATCGATCGCGTCGTCTTCTCCCTGCCGGCCGAGAAGGAGGACAAGATCCTCCCCATCCTCGACCGCTGGGCCGAGCTGAAGAAACAGCTCAGCGGCTGAGCGGCTAGTCGGCGGCCTTCGCCACCGGCTCCAGCACGTCCAGCACCTTGGGCGGCGACATCGGCAGGCTGTAGAAGCGCTCGCCGAGCGCGTTATGCAGCGCGTTGGCGACCGCGGCCATCACCGGAACCAGCGGCACCTCGCCGACGCCGCGCACGCCCTGCGGATGCTTCGGGTTGGGGATCTCGATCATGACGGCATCGAGCATCGGCAGGTCCGAGGTGACGGGCATTCGATAGTCGAGGAAGCCCGCGTTATCGAGGCGGCCGTTCTTGTCGTAGATGTACTCCTCGGAGAGCGCCCAGCCGATGCCCTGGGCGACGCCGCCCTGCATCTGGCCCTCGACGTAGTCGGGGTGGATCGCCCGGCCGACGTCCTGGAAGGCGGTGTAGCGAGTCACCCAGACACGGCCGGTGTCGCGGTCGACCTCGACATCGCAGATGTGCGTGCTGAAGCCGCCCTCGGCGCCTGTTGTGTTTGTCGAGGCGCCGGCGCCGATCGGCCCGCCGGTCTCGGTGGCTCTTGCCGCGAGCTGAGCCAGCGACAGCGGATCGAACTTGCCGGCGTTGTCGCCGGCGGGCTTGGCCTCGCCATTTTCCCAGGTGACGGCGTCGGGATCGATCTTCCAAATCAGCGCCGCGCGGCGGCGCAGATCGGTGATGACCTTCTCCGCCGCCTGCGTCACCACCATCGCCGAGGCGAAGGTAACGCGGCTGCCGCCGGTCAGGTTCGAGAAGCCGATGCTGCTGGTGTCGCCGATCAGCACCTGCACCTTGGCGTGCGGGATGCCCAGGATCTCAGCAGCGATGTTGGCGGTCGAGGCGCGCGAGCCGCCGATGTCGGGATGGCCGGTCATGACCACGACCGTGCCGTCCTCGTTGATGCTCATGTTGGCGCTCGATTCGCCGCCGGCGTTGAACCAGTAGCCCGAAGCGACGCCGCGGCCCTGGTTGGGCTTCAGCGGCGCCTTGTAGTGCGGATGGGCGAGCGCCTGCTTCACCGTCTCCTGGTAGCCCATGATCGGATAGACCGGGCCGTGCACCGCCTTGGTGCCCTGCTTGGCGGCGTTCTTGAGGCGAAGCTCGAGCGGATCCATCTTGAGCTTCTCGGCCAGCTCATCCAGAACGCACTCCACGGCATAGGCGCCGATCGGCGCGCCGGGGGCGCGGTAGGCCGCGACCTTGGAGCGGTTGGAGACGACGTCGTAGCCCAGCGTGTGGGCGTTGGCGATGTCGTAGGGGCCGAAGGCGCAGCCGGCGGCGCCGCGGATCGGCGAGCCCGGGAAGGCGCCGGCCTGCAGCCAGTAAGTGCCCTGGCCGGCGACGATCGTGCCGTCCTTCTTGGCGCCGATCTTGACCTTGCTCATCGAGCCCGAGGTCGGCCCGCTGGCGCGGAACACTTCCTCGCGGCTCATTACCATCTTGACCGGCTTGCCCGACTTGCGCGCCATCACCAGCGCCAGCGGCTCGAGATAGATGATGGTCTTGCCGCCGAAACCGCCGCCGATCTCGGCGGGGATGGCGCGGATGTCGCTTTGCGCCATGCCCGTCAGGTAGGCGCACATCGCCCGGACCATGAACTGGCCCTGGCTCGAACTCCAGATCGTGGCCTTGCCGTCGCCCGAGACGCTCACCAGGCAGGCGTGCGGCTCGATGTAGCCCTGGTGCACGGCCTCGGTCTTGAAGCTCTTCTCGACGATCACGTCGGCTTCCTTGAAGCCGGCCTCGACGTCGCCCTTCTTGTGCTCGAGCGTGCCGGCGATGTTGGAGGGCTTGCCCTCGAACTTGATGTGGTCGTGCAGGATGGCCGCGCCGGGCTTCATCGCGTCCTCGACGTCGATGGCGTGAGGCAGCACCTCGTAGTCGACCTTGATCAGCTTCAGCGCTTCGGCGGCGATCTCCTGCGTCGTCGCCGCGACCGCGGCCACAGGATGGCCGTGGAACAGTGCCTTGTCGCGCGCCATCACGTTGCGGCACATCCAGCGCATGTCCTGGATGCCCAGCATCAGCGGCCCCTTGTCGATCGGGAAGTCGACAATGTCCTTCGATGTCACGACGGCCTTGATGCCCGGGAAGGCCTCGGCCTTCGAGGTGTCGATCGACTTGATGCGGGCATGGGCGTGCGGGCTGCGCAGCACCTTGCCCCAGATCATGCCGGGCATGTTGGTGTCGGCGGCATAGGCCGCCCGTCCCGTGACCTTGTCGGCGCCGTCGGGCCGCGGAGTGCGCTTGCCGATCCACTTGTTGTCGGGATTGTCGTTGGTCATGGCGGGTGTTCCTGTCCGAACGGGTGAAATTCGTTTCAGAGCGTAGGGCACGCCATGGGCTGGCGGCAAGGCGATCCGTGGTGTAGGCGGCGGGAATGAAGCTGATCGGTCGCTATGATTCGCCTTTCGTGAGGCGGGTGGGAATTTCCCTTCATCTGTTGGGGTTGCCTTTCGAGCAATTGCCTCTGTCGGTGTTTTCGCAGGCGACCGAGGTGCGAAAGATCAGTCCGCTCGGCAGAGTCCCCGTGCTGGTGCTGCCCGACGGCGAGGTCCTGGTCGACAGCGTCGCCATCCTGGACCATCTCGACGAGATCGCGGGGCCGGAACGGCGGCTGATCCCGGCAGAAGGTGCGGCGCGGCGGCAGATACTGCGCACCGTCGTCATGGCGACCGGCGCGGCGGACAAGGCGATCGTGATCAGCTACGAGCGCCGGCGTCCGGCGCAGGAACAATCGAGCGACTGGGTCGACCGCTGCCAGATCCAGATCGCGGCGGCACTAGGGGAACTTGAAGGCGAGGCATGGTCGGGCGCGCACCTCGCCCAGGCCGAGATCACCACCGCCACGATGCTGGCCTATGTCCGCCGGGTCGAGCCCGCACTGCTGGCGCCGGGAACCTATCCCAAATTGGAGAAAATGGCGGCGGACTGCGAGAACCATTCGGCGTTCCTCGCCTGCCCGCTGCCGACCTAAAGAGCCTTCAGCGCCGCCTGCACTTCGTCGACGTGGCCGGCGACCTTGACCTTGTGCCAGACCTTGCGGACCACGCCCGCCTTGTCGATCAGGAAGGTGGCGCGATCGATGCCCATGTACTTGCGGCCGTAGAGGGTCTTCTCGATCCACGTGCCGTACTTCTCGCAGATCTTGCCGTCCTCGTCCGACACCAATGGGAAATTGAGCTCGTATTTGGCCTTGAACTTGTCGTGGCGGGCGACGCTGTCCTTGGAAACGCCGACCACCTGAGCCTTCAGCTTTTTGAAGTCGACCGCCGCGTCGCGAAAGCCGCAGGCCTCGGTCGTGCAGCCCGGCGTGTCGTCCTTTTGGAAAAGTTCAAAATCGATTTTCTAAAAGAAATCAAAGACACTGTGCGTAAAGAGGAGAGAAAAGCGGAAACATTAGTGGACGAAGACTTAATTAGCTTCGAATTTGAGC
>JACPVT010000247.1 GCA_016191685.1 Rhodospirillales bacterium
CCCGACGTCGGATCGAAGGTCTCGGCGGCACGCAGGAATTCGAGCGCGACCGGATGGGCGATCTGCAGCGCGAACTGCTGGCGCAGGTTGCGATGGATCACGTCCTCGCCGCCGCGGTCACCGCCCACCAGCTCGGCCATCAGGTCGGCCGGATTGGCGATGCCGGCGGCGCGCAGTGCCGCCTCGATCGGCGGCAACACGTGGCCCTGCACGACGCGCAGCAGGATATCGTCGCCCGCCACGTTGAAGCCTTCGCGGAATTTCTGCTCCGGGAACAGCGTCACCGAGGTCCCGGCGCCTTCGAGGCGATAGGAGTTGATGATGAGATCGGTCGTGCCGCCGCCGACATCGATGCTGGCGATGCTGAGCGTCTCCTCGGCCGGCCGGCCGCGCGGCTTGCGGGCGATCTGGAAGAAGCGCCGGGCGTCGCCGCCGAAATTGCGCGCCACCTCGGTGTAGAGATAGACGAGCTGGGTGCAGCTTGCCTCGTCCCAGTCGGTCAACACGCGCGGGGCGGGCGCGGCCGGATCGTCGAGCTTCCAGCCCATCATCATCCAGACAAGGTCGCGCGCGGCCTCGGCGCGCTTGCGGAAGATCAGGCGCTCGGCCAGCGGCATGCCGGTGGGGAGCGTGAGCACGATTCGGCGCAGCCGTCGCGGCGTCTCGGCATGGGCCCTTCTGCCGCGCTGCTGCGGCGAGTTCATCAGGGTGAGCGCCTGCAACAGAACCTCGGACAGCACGAAGGTCATCACCGAAGAGCGGGAATAGAGCGGCTCGAACACCGGCAGGTGATCGGCCGAGTCGGCGTCGGCATCGATCAGATGCAGCGGCTCGCCCTTCTGGTTGACGAGCTGCGCCATCGGCCCGGCTGCGGCGGGCATCGCGGTCTGGTCCTGGGCGTAGGCGACGTTGAAGCGCCACTCGCGGGTCTGCGGCTCCTCGTCCCACAAATAGCGCTTGGGACTCGACATGCCGGTGTTGCCCTCGGTGCCGCGCCGTCGGGCGGCGAGCCGCGTCGCTTCGGGACCGACGCGTGTCATCGTCGGCCAGACGAAGGCGTCGGCACGGCCGCCCAGTCGCGACAGGTGATTCTTGCCGAACCAGGCCTGGGCGAACTCGACGCGCGATTCGAACGGCTTGGTGTGCACGACCTCGGGATGCGAGAGATCGCGCAGCGCAAGTTCATAGGAGTCGTTCAGGTTGACGCCCAGTTCGCCTGCGGCCTCGATCAGCAGGCCGCAGGTGCGAGAGTTGCCGACGTCGAGCACGAGGTCGACCTCGATCGCGCCGCGGCCCGGCCGCTCGGCGTCACCGACCAGCTTGACCGGAGGGAAGTGCGCGGCGGCCGCCAGCAGACCCAGGAAGGCGAGATAGCGCGCGGTCGCTTCCTGCGGCTTCTGCTTGATGTCGTTGTCGATCTCCTCGAGCGTGGCGCGCGGGTGCAGCTCGCGGAACAGTTCCTCCAGCCACTGGCTCATCCAGCCCTGGCGCAGCAGCCAGTGGTTGGCACGCTGCTGGGGGGCGAGCGCGAACAGCGCCCCCGAGGTCACATCCTTGGGCGAAGGCGCCAGATAGGCACGGCCCTCAGCTTCGGCGATCAGACCGGTGTCGAAGGCCAGAACGGCGCGGTAGCGGTTGCCCTGCTCGTCGCGGTAGCCGGCGCCATAACGGGCCTCCAGATCGACCACGCGCACGCGCGCCCAGTCGCCTTGTCGGCGGCGGCATCATGGAAGCCCCACTCGCGCACCTTGAGGCGCACGGGGTCGAAGCCGAAGTCGAGGAACTGAATGCCCGAACGGGCGATCAGGGTCGTCGGGCTGGGGTAGCTCGGCAGGCGGGCAAGGTCGCTCATGTCATGCTTTTGCGGCTATCGGTCCAGTCTAGGGACTCAGCGGCCGATCTGCACCTGATAGCTGCGCTGATCGCCGGGCTGGCTGCCCTTGCATTGGGCGACGCCATCGGCGCCGACCTCGCAGTTGACCGTGTTGCGGGCATAGGTCTTGCCATCGCTGCACTTGGGATTGGCTTTCTCCTCGATCACCAGTTTGCCGCTGTCCCAGCGCGCCTCGGCCGGGGCCTCGCAGGTGGCGCCATTCTTCTGCACGAAGCTCACCTTGCCCTTGCCCTTGTCGTCGAGCGTGTAAATCGGGCGCAGGTCCTTCTCGCCGCTGGCCGTGGCCAAGCCGGTGCGGGAACGCCAGTCGCCCTTCAGGAAGGCGAGATCCTGTTTTTGCTTGGCTTCCGGCGGCACGACCATCGGCTTGGGTTCGTCCTTCTTGCCCTCGTTTTTCGGGTCGTTCTGTGTGCCCGCCGTCCTGTCCTTGTTCTGTTCGTCGGGGCCCTTTACACCGCCCTTGTCGCCGGTCTTGTCGGCAGCGTTAACGCCCGGGGTTGGGGCTGGTTCCGGCGCCGCACCGCGCTCGATCGGCGCTCCCGGGACGATGGCGCCGGCAATCACGCCGCCCGGTCCGATGACGCCGGCCGCGCAATCGCCGCCACGACGTGCCAGATCGTCGGTGAGCCGCGCCAACTCCATCCGCAGGTTCTCGTTGTCCTGCTGCAGTGTGTCGACGCGCGTGCGCTGCAGTTCGAGGGGGTGGCGGACGGCGACGCCAAGCGCCCGTTCGCGGGCTTCGGCCTCGAGATAGGGTTCGAGGCGCGGCAAGTAAGGTCGTACCAGCCAGGCGAGCAGTGCCAGCAGCAGCAGCAGCAGCAGCGCCAGCAGCAGCCACTGCCACCAGCTCGTGCGAGGTGCGCTGGCGGCGATTGCAGGCGCGGAAACCAAGACCGCCTCCGGCCGTGCAGCATGCTGCGGCGGTTTGGGCGGGCTCGCCAGAAACATGCCGGGCAGGGCGGCATCGGCGGTGAAGCCCCAGAAGGTCATCACCGGCTTGCCGTCTACGACATACAAAGTCTCCTCGCCCGGCGCGCTCAGCGCATGGCGCAGCAGGCGGGCGAAATTGCGTTCGGCGCTCGAGCGCTCCGGCGCTTCCATGGCGCCGGCAAGCCCCGCGAGATCGGCATGCAGATGATGGATCTTATCCGATATCGCCGCGCGCTCGGCCTCGCCGAGATCGCCGAGTCGTCGGGCATCGCCCTCGAAAGGGGCATACCAGTCAATACGGCGTCCCGTCGGATCGACTTCGGGGATCGCCAGCAAATCGGCGTGTTCGCGTGACAGCCGCGCCGCGATGGCGGTGCGCAACTGACCGGCGGCGCGCCACACGGGATCGCCTGCCATTCCCAGCGCGCGATAACGCTGGAGCGGTTCACTGATGAGAAGCGGACCTGCAGCCATTTCTGTTCCTTAGCGTGGGCACGCCATGGCGTAGTTCCAGCGCGTGCCCAGCATCTCTCCAGTTACGATGACATCGACCGAGTAATCCCCGCCAACCGGCTTCCAGTCGAAGCCAAACCCACCGCGGCCGCTGCGCGGCCCACCCGTACCGGCAAGCACCTGGCCACGATAGACGACCCTAATGTCGTCAGGCCGGACATACAGATTGTAGTTGATGGCGACAAAGCCGGGCTTGTCGCCCAGATAGTGCTTGTTTCGAGTGACACCTTCACCACCCGAATCGCCTGCCCAGTTGCACGGCAGCTGGCCCGGCGGCGGCCGGTTGGTGGGCGCTGCTGGCGGTGGCGGCGGCGTGGGCGCAGGCGCGGGCTTGGCCGCGACCTGAGGCGGCGGCGGCTTGGGTGGCTCGATCGGCTTGCACAGGGCCACTTTCTTCTTGAGGTCGGCCTCGAGGGCGGCAAGCTCGGCCTTCAGCCGCTTGTCGTCGCCCTGCGCTTCGTCGAGCGACGCTTTCAGAATAGGCGTCGGATCAGGTGGCGGTTCGGGAGCGGGTGGCGCCGGCGTTTCGATGGTCGCGAGGTTCAGCGTCGGATCGACGGGGCTGCAGGCGCGTAGCAGCCACGACGTCATCAGCAGCAACAGCAGGAGAAGAAGACCGAACAGCAGGGCGCTCAGCCAAGGCGCCCAACCGAGACGGGCGGGCAGGGCGACCACGGGAACGCTTGCCAGGCTAGCGACTGGCCGTGCGGTCATGGGCGCGGGCGGCGAAGCGAAGATCTGGAGACTTTGGGCGGCGTCGGCCTCGTAGCCCCAGGCGACGATGACGGGCTGGTCGTCGACCACGTAGATGAAGTCGTCGGAAGGACGGCTCGTGGCGAGCTCCAGCGAGCGGCCGATCAGTCGTGCCTCCTCGCTCGCATCGGACGTCTGCAGCTGTGCCCCGAGCGCGCGGATGGCAGCCAGATGGCCCTCGACCGTTCGCAACATCTCGGCGCGGCCGTCGTCGTTCAGCTCGGCAAGCCGTCGCACCTCGCCTGCACGCGCGGCATACCAGTCGATCCCGTCGCCCGACTCGCGCAACTGCGGATCGGCCAGAAGATCGGCGGCGCCGTCTCCCAAACGGCGCCGGATCACGGACAGGAGTTGGCCGGCCACGGCATGCAGCGGATCGCCGCGCACGCCGAGCGGCCGGACGCCCAAGCGCGTGGTCAAGATCAGGGTGGGGCGTTCGCCCATTCGATGCCGCTGGCTGTTATCCTGCGGTAGTATAACAGGTGTGGATTCCGGCGGGTTTATGTCCGAGTCGCGATGTTTCCGCCCGGACTCAGGAAAGCCGTCGCGCCGGCCGCCTCCAACCGCACAATGGGCGTGGCGAAAACAGCCGACAGGCGCTCCGGATCGAGGATTGTCCGGGTCGGCCCCAGCGCCGTCAGCCGGCCATCCTCGACGATGGCAACCCGGTCGGCATAGCGAGCCGCCATATTAAGGTCATGCAGCACGGCCAGGACCCCCAGGCCGCGATTGGCCCTGCGCCGGGCGCTGGCCAGGGCGGCATGCTGGTGGGCGAGGTCCAGGCCGGCGATCGGCTCGTCGAGCAGCAGGAACGGACGGCGTTCCGGGTCGGCGTCGCACTGCGCCAGGACGCGCGCGAGTTGCACGCGCTGGCGTTCACCGCCCGACAGCACGGCGTAGGGCCGGTCGGCGAAGGCGAGCGCCTCGGTTTCGGCAAGCGCCTGTGCGGCCAGCGTGCCGATCTGCCGGTCGGAAAGACGATCGCGATGGGCGAGCAGGCCCAACGAGGCGATTTGCAGGCCGGTGAAGTCAAAGGCGACCGTCGAGTGTTGGGGCAACACGGCGCGCCGGCGTGCGAGATCGGCCTTCTTCCAGTGGGCGAGCGGCCGACCGGCAAGCAGGACCTGGCCCGCGGCGAGGGGTCGGTCGCCGGCCAAGGCTCCCAGCAGTGTGCTTTTGCCAGCGCCATTGGGGCCGATGACGGCCAGAAACTCGCCCGCCGTCACTTCCAGTGAGATATCGCGGATGAGAACCTTGTCGCGCGCCCTGACCTCGACCCCGATGGCCTGCAGCGGGCTCACAGGTTTCCCCGCGCGGCACGACCGGTGAGCAGCCAGAGAAAGAAGGGTCCACCGACCAACGCGGTCAGGATGCCGATCGGCAATTCGGCCGGTGAAACCATGGTGCGGGCGAGGGCATCCGCCAACACCAGGAATGCGCCACCGAACAGCGCCGCGGCGGGCAGCAGGGTGCGGTGGGCGGGCCCCAGCAGCAGGCGCACAATGTGCGGCGCGATCAGACCGACGAAGCCCACGATGCCCGAGATCGCCACCCCTGCACCGACCGCCAGAGCGACCTGCGCTACCAGCCGGCGCTTCAGCCGCTCGACGTCGACGCCGACATGGCCCGCCTCGCGTTCGCCCAGCGCCAGGGCATCGAGCAGGTGCGCGGCGGGCAGCAGCGTCGGGATGCTGACGGCCAGCACCAGCAGGGCGGGCGCGATGGCTGCCCATGTCACGGCGCCGAAGCCGCCCATCGTCCAGAAGATCAGGGTGCGCAATTGCTGTTCGTCGGCGACGAACACCAGCATGCCGATACCGGCCGAGGCGAGGGCATTGATGGCGATGCCGGCCAGCAGCAGTGTGCCCACTAGAGTGACGCCTTCTCGCGCCGCGATTCGGTAAACCGCGACCGTCGCAACGAGGCCGCCGAGAAATGCCGCGACGGGCAGGCACCAGGGCCGAAGCTCCGGCGGCACGATGTGGAACATCTTCTCGCCCAGTACGATCACCGACACGGCAGCAAGGGCGGCGCCACTCGAGACTCCCAGCAGGCCGGGGTCGGCGAGGGGATTGCGAAACAGGCTCTGCATCGCAGCACCTCCGGCGGCGAGCGCGGCACCCACGGCAAAGGCTGCGACTACGCGCGGCGCGCGAATGGCGTAGAGCACCGCGGCAGTCGTGTCGTCGAGCGGTGCGTTCGACAGGCCGACGGCCGCCAGGAGCTGATCGAACCCGACCGGAAAAGCACCAATGCAGAGTGCGCTTACGACGCTTACGGCCGCGGCGAGCGCAAAGAGCGGAATGGTACGCTGCGACGCCTGCACCATCATGGCGCGCGGGCGAGTTCGGGATGGAGCGCCGATGCCAGGTCCTGCGCTGCCTGCGGCGTGCGTGGGCCGAAGCCCAGCAGCAGGAGCGCGTCGAACTGCAGCACCTTGCCTGCCCGACCAGCCGGCGTGCGCCGCAGCGCCGGCTGATCGAGGATCGCCTCGATGCTGCCCATCGCCTGCACGGTCTGGCGCGTCACCAACACGAAGTCGGCGCGGGACGCGAGGACCGCCTCGGGTGTCAGCGGCCGATAGCCGGCGTAGCCATCGATCGCATTCGTGCCGCCGGCGAGGCGGATGATGCCATCTGCCGCCGTGTCGCGGCCTGCGGCCTGCGGCGCGCCGCCGCCCATCGACAGCAGGAACAGCACGCGGGGTTTGCTGGTCGCCGTCGCAAGTTTCTTCGTGAGTTCCGCCATGTCGGCGCGTCCACGGGCGATCATCGCGTCTGCTTCCGCGCTCTTGCCCGTTACGCGTCCGACCGCCGAGATCTTGGCGATCACGCTGTCGTAGTCGTAGTGATCGGGCAGGACAAGAACCTCGACGCCGGTGGCACGCAGCTGGTCGAGTGCTGCCGTGGGCCCCGCGGCCGTCGTAGCGATCACCAGTGTCGGCTTCAGCGACAGCACGCCCTCGGCCGAGAGGGCGCGCATGTAGCCGACCTGCGGCAGCGCCCGCGCAGCCGCCGGGTACAGGCTGGTGGTGTCGACACCGGCCAGCAGGCGCTCCGCACCCAGCGCATAGACGATCTCGGTGAGGGCGCTGCCGACCGACACGATACGCGGCGGTGTCTGCGCGCGCGCCGGCAGGGAGGCGACGGCGGCGGCTCCCAGGCCGAGCATGAAGGCATGGCGGCGCTTCATTACGACGCCACCTGCTTCTCGATGCGCGCCACCAGCGAGCGCCATTGCTCGAGTTCGGGCTTACCGGGTTTGCGCTCGCCGAACATCAACAGGACGTTGCGGTCGCGGTCGTCGAAGGCCTCGATCGAGGTGACGATGCCGTCGACTGTCGGCTTGCGTACGGAGAAGACGCGCGCCACGCCGCTGTCGCGCAGATGCAGATTGAAAGTCGGATCGAGCACATTGAACCAACCGTGCGTCTCGACCAGCCGCTTGACCGGGCCGGTGTGGATCTGGATGCAGCCCCGGCGCACGCGCTGGCAGCTCGCGGGCGAGTTCCTCGCCGACCAGGCGTAGCGCCTGTACGCGGCCGACCTTGAATTTACCCAGCATGCCGAAGAACTCGTGGGTATCTTTCATCGCCCGCCAGGCGGCGCGCAGACCCTCGATGTCGATGTCCGCGTCGGGCCGGTCTGGAGCGTCGGCCGCGCGGGGCGTGATCTCCATCGCAGCAGGCGACTCGGCACGGTAGCGGACGATCAGGGCGTCGAAGGCCTTCCGATCGGTCTCGTCGGTGGCGTAGATCTTGTGCACGGACTCGCCCGAGGCGTCGAAGAATTGCAGGCTGAGCCGCTCGCCGCTCTTGAGCGGTTCGCGCACCGCAAAGCCGTAGCGCCAGTTGGACAGAAACAGGCGCAGGTCGATATCGGGCCCCAACACGAGGCCGTGCGGACCGGACACCTGGACATCGTCGAAGCGGCCGTGGCGCTCATGTACGCAATGCTCGTTGCGAGTCAGGCACATGACCCGCCCGACGGACGGCATGTCGTTCAGCAGCGCGCGCCAGTCCGAGGCAAGTGGCGTAGCCGTCCGTCCGACGCCCAAGGCCACCAGTTCGACTTCGCCCACTCCCAGGGTCGCGGCGGCGTCGCGGATGCGCAACGCCGGCCGTTCGCCGCGCAGGCGGGTCCAGCGGGCGGCGAGGTCGCCGTTCGAGGTCGAGAGCATGAGAGTCTCCTTCATCAGTGCAGGTGGAAACGAATGGGAATCTCGACCCAGGCGGCGACGGCATGGCCGCCGCGCCTGGCGGGCAGGAAGTGCCAGCCGCGCACGGCGGCAAGCGCTGCGCGGTCGAGCAGGTCGAAGCCGCTGCCGCGCCACAGCCGGATCTCGGCCGCCGAGCCGTCGGGATCTAGGCGCACGCGCACCAGGACTTCGCCCTGCTGGCCGAGTTCGATGGCGCGGGCCGGATAGACCGCGGGCTTGGGCGGCACGCGGTAGCGAGGCTTGCCTTCCCATACGATGGCGTCGGCGGGGGCGGTGGCCGCCTGCTGGGTGACGGCGGCGTTGCCGGCATCAGGCGACGTTGCAGCCTGGGCGACGTTGGCGGGCTTCACCGCCGGCTTGGTCGGCGCCGGCTTGGAGGCGGCCGGCTTTGGCTTCGGCGGTTCGACCGGCTTCAGGTCCGTCACCTTTACGGGGGGCGGTTCCTCGGGTGGCGGAAGATCGACGACGATCTCGGGAACGGCCTCGGGCTCCGGCGTCGTCTCGACGGTCTTCGGCGCCTCCGGGGTTTGCGCCGCGGTCTCGACGGCGGGAGGCGGCGGCTCCGATTGCGGCGGTACCGTTTCGGCGGGCGCGCTGTCGGGTTCGGCATTGGCCCCCACGGTCGGCGCCGCGAGGGCGAGTTCGACAAAGAGTGCCGGTTCCTGGGAGGTGCTGCCCAAGGTTCCAGCGATCAGGAAAAGTGGAAGGACGGCAAGCCCGTGCAGCGCGAACGACAACGCCATCGGCACGCGGGCTACGCGTGCCGATGGCGCCGGCAGTCGTCCGGCAGAGAGGGCTGCCGGGACTACCATCTCGCCGTGAGGTTGGCGCCGAAATAGCGCGCGGGCTGGGCGTAGAGGTCGAGCTGCGGGTTGGTGGTGTTGATGCCGATCACGTCGGCGGAGTTCCAGTACTTGGCGTTGGTGATGTTGAAGACGCCGGCATTGAACTTGACGTGGTTGCCGAAGGTGTAGCCGACGGTGGCGTCGAGATTGAAGTACGCCGGCGTCTGGAAGTAGTTCGGGTTGCTGACCTGGCTGTGCTGGGCGACCATCGTGCCGATGAGCTGGGCGTTGACGCCCTTCTCGCCGCCGTAGCGGACGCGCCCCTGCGAGGCCCACGGGCTGACCGAGTCGACCGGCAGGCCGGTCCTGGTGTCGGTGCCCTGGGCAAAGGCCGTCCAGCCGAGCAATGCCCAGTCCGGCGTGAAGCGATACTCGCCGCGCGCCTCGACGCCCCAGATCGTGACGTTCGTCAGGTTGACGTACTGAAACTGGGTGACCGGTCCGACCTGGCCGACCGTGACCGTCTCGATGAAGTTGTTGTAGAGATTGTAGAAGCCGGTGAGCTGCCAGCTCGACCCGGTCGCGTACTTGCCGCGGAAGCCGACTTCGAAGCTGTTGGCGGTCTCGGGCTTCAGATTGGCGTTGGGCAGGATCTGGTAGAACGACGCGGTGTTGGTAAAGCCGAAGTTGGCGTTGTCGTAGGGCGGCGCGCGGAAGCCGGTCGCGTACTGGAAGTAGCTCGAGTAGGTGTCGGTGAAGTGATAGACCACGCCGAGCTTGGGCGATGCCGACACGTAGGTGCTGGCGGTCGGCACGATGTTCAAGGTGGCGCCGGTCGAGTTCCAGAAATAGCGGTCCGGATCAGGATTAAGGCTGTAGTAGTCGAGGCGCACCGCCGGCGTGACGACGAGCCTGCCGTCGAGAGCGGTGATCTCGTCCTGCAGATAGGCGCCGGCCTGGATGGTGTCGGTGTCGGGAAAGTTCTTGTTGGGGAAGGTTTCACCGCCGACCACCTGGGTCGTCACGCCGGTCGCCAGGGTGATCTGCGCTCGATTGCGCGGCCGGGTCGTCGATGTGGCGAAGAAGCTCAGGCCGTAGGTCAGGTAGTTGCGCAGGTCGAAGAACTTCGCGTCGGTGTTCATCTGCAATTCGGCGCCGGTTACCGCCTGGTTGAAGAGAAACGACGAGGCCCGCGCGTTGGTCGGAATGATGCCGTTGGTGGCGCCACGCAGCTGGTAGGTGTCGGCCTGGGTGTTGACCGAGTTGTAGTAGGCCAGGAAATCGATGCGATCGATGAAGCCGATCGGCGCCTCGTGCACCCACTGGCCGCTGATCCGATAGGTGTTGGTGTAGTCCTGCCCCCATTCATCGTAGACGCGTGTGAACAGGGACGGGAATCGGCCGACGCCCGACAGCATCTGGGTACTCTGCGTGCCTTGGGTGTAGCCGCCGGTGATGCGGATCGTGTCCACATCGGTCGGCCTGATCACCAGCTTGGCCAGGAAGTCGTTGTTGAACCAGCTCGTCGGATTAGGGCCGAGCGAGGATTGGGCCGGTGTGAACTGCTGGCCGTCGCGTCGGGTGTAGATGCCGAGAAACTCGAGGTTGCCGGACCGTACCGCGCCGGTGAAGGTCTCGGCGAACTGCTGATTGGCACCGCTGTATGCGCCCTTGACGCTGCCATAGACGTTGCCGCCGTCCTTGAAGTAGTCGCCCGGATCCTTGGTCGTGTAGGCGACCACGCCGCCGATCGCGTCCGAGCCATAGAGCGCCGAGGCGGGGCCGCGGATGATCTCGACCCGCTTGATATCTTCGAGGTCGGGCTGTTCGCGGGTATAGGTGCCGGCGCCGGTATTGCTGTCGGGGAAATCGGGCACGCGCATGCCGTCAACGATGACCAGGACGCGGTTGCCGCCGATGCCGCGGATCACGAAGTTCTGGAAGCCGGCGCGGTTCGGATTGTTTCCGACCGTGACGCCGGGTTCGTTGCGCACGAGGTCGCGGACGTCCTGCATGTTCTCGCGATCGATGTCTTCGGTGGTGGTCACCGAGACGGTTCCCGCGACGGCATCGAGCGGACGCCTGGTGCGCGTCGCCGCCGTCGTCACGGCGTCGAGCTGGGTGGGAATGGGATGCGTCGCCGCAGGAGGCGTCTGCGCCGGCGTAGTCGGCGCGGGCGTCGAAGCGGGCGGTGTCTGCGCCGACGCCGGCGCCGGGATCGTGCATCCGATCGCCGTTGTCGCCAGCAAGGCATAGAGAAGTGAGCGGTTTTTCATTGCCAGGTCCCCAAAGGAAAAAAAGGACGCCTGGCTGGCAGGGGTCCTTTGCGGACCGGCTGGCTGGGCAGTTTGACCGAAGGGGGATGGCCCCTCGGGGTGCGGTTATTTGGTGAGAATCAGCTTGTTGGACGCGGTGACTCTGAGGCGATAGCTGTCGGCGCCGTGTCGAATGATCAGTTCACGCCGGCCGCTCATCAGCGTGATGCTGTCGACGACCGGCGCGCCTTGATCCGGCCTGTCCGCTTCGGCGTTGCTTGCCCGCGCAGCATGCGGTGGCTGGTTCATGCGCTTCTCACCTCCCCAAAACATTTGAGTTGCGACTGACTCTCAATCGCATAGACTGAGGATGGCTGTCAACGCTCGATCAACCTTGGAGAGGTCATGGAAAGCTCGCCAGAACAGGGACTTGGCCCGCTCCAATCGGGCCTCAAAGTGGGCTGCGGTCGACCGGGCTGTGCCTGTGCCCTGCCGATCAGCGAACGCTTCGTGCTGTGGGCGTTGCGTCAGTGGCAGCAGGACCGGGCGCTGCCGGAAGAGGGCTCGATACTGCATCGAGGCTTCCAGATGGCGGGGCTTCTGGAAGCACTGCCCGACTTCGCCATTGCCATGGACGCTTTCCTGTTCGGGGCTCGGCGCGCCATGGAAATTCATCTGCCGACTTGCTCGAAGGTGAGCCGCGACGAGGCAACTTTGGTTGCCCTGTGTGGACTGGCGCAAGGCGACTACGACGGGCCGCTGCTGGCGTCGCTCGACGTGATGATGGCGCCGACGGCCTCGCGCGTCGCTGCCATCAGACTGAAGGCCTTTGCAGTCGCGCTGGCGAGCGCGGGACTGCGGCTCGCGCCGTCGCCGGGTGTCGCCGGCGGGCGATTGAACTGACGATGGACACGGCCCGTCCCGAGCGTCTCGTCGAGCTGCAGCGCGCCATGCGGTTGATTGCCGATGCGGTGGAGGGTCTGCCCGACGAGTGCCGCGACCTTGCCGGCAACGCGCTGCTCAACATTGCCGCCGAAGCGGTGGCACAGGACGTCGGTTGCGCCGAGGCCGGCCGCATCTTCGCACGACTGGGCGATCTGCTGGCGCGCGGCCTTCAGCCGCCGATGGCGACACCGATCTCGCTGACAGGGTTCGACGCGTGATGGCCGACCGCGCCCGCAGCATTCCGGTCCTGGCGTCGCTCGACATCCCCGAGACGCGCGATTTCTATGTCTGGCACCTCGGCTTCTCGAGCGACTACGCCGACGACAACTATCTCATCGTCAAGCGCGACGAGATCGAGATCCATTTCTGGAAGACCGATGAGCGGCAGTTCCCGGAGAATACCTCATGCTACATTCGCGGCGGCCAGGTGCCGGCGCTCTTCGAGGAATTCAAACAGCGCCGCGTGCCGCGCCTTTCCTCCTTCGATGTCCGGCCATGGAACATGAAGGAGTTCTACATCCACGACCCGCACGGCAACCTGCTGAAGTTCGGCTGCGGCGAGTGGTAGGTGTCTGGCCGGATCAAATCTCGATCCGGCTGCCCAGTTCGACGACGCGGTTGGCCGGAAGTCCGAAGAAGTCGCCGGCATTCGAAGCGAAGCGCGACAAGGTCAGGAACATCCTCTGCTGCCAGCGCGGCAGCAGCGGCCGGCTCGCGCCGACGAAGCTGTTGCGACCGATGAAGTAGGACGTCCGCATCGGATCGAACGGCACGCCCTTGTCGGCCAGTGGCGCGAGATCGCGCGGCACGTCCGGCTGCTCCATGAAGCCGTAGCGCAGCACAACCCGGTGCATGCCCTTGCCGAGATGGACGACCTGCGCGCGCGCGTCCTCGGCCACGTAGGGCTCGTCGGGCACCTCGATGGTGAGCAGAACGACCTGTTCGTGCAGCACCTCGTTGTGCTTGAGATTGTGCAGCAGGCAGCCGGGCGCATTGCCGGAGAAGGCCGTGAGATAGACCGCCGTTCCCTGGGGGCGATGAACGCGGCCCGGGCTGATGCTGCCGAGCAGCGACTCGAGGGGCAATGCACCTTCCTTTTCGCGCGCCGCGACGGCGAGACGGCCCTGCAGCCAGGTCCACATTGCCGTGAAGATCACCACGGCTATCGCCAGCGGCACCCAGCCGCCCTGGACGAATTTCACCAAGTTGGCGGAGAGCAGCGTGGCATCGACGATGATGAAACCGCCGAAGACCAGGATCGACAGCGGCCAGCCCCATTTCCAACCGCGCACGGCGAGCGCGAAGACCAGCACGCTGGTCATCAGCATCGTGCCGGTGACGGCAATGCCGTAGGCGGCCGCGAGATTGGTCGACGACTTGAACGTCAGGACCAGTACCACGACGCCGACGAGCTGCAGCCAGTTGATCGCCGGCACATAGATCTGGCCGAATTCGCTGGCCGAGGTGTGCTGGATGCGCACCCTGGGACTGAGGCCGAGCAGGGCTGCCTGCTGAGCCATCGAGAAGGCGCCGGAAATAGTGGCTTGCGAGGCAATCACCGTGGCGGCGGTCGCGAGCGCCACCAGCGGATACAGCAACCAGGATGGCGCCATCCGGAAGAACGGATTTTCGACCGCAGTCGGATCGACCAGCAGCAGCGCACCCTGGCCATAATAGTTGGCGAGCAGCGACGGCAACACAAGCCCGAGCCATGCCAGGCGGATGGGCTTGCGGCCGAAGTGGCCCATGTCGGCGTAGAGCGCCTCGGCGCCGGTGACGGCAAGCGTCACGGCGCCCAGCGCCACGAAGGCCACGATCTGGTGACGGGACGCGAAATCGATCGCCTCGAGCGGTGACAAGGCGGCCAGGACCTGGGGCGCTTCGACGATCTGGCGGGCGCCCAGCGCGAACAGCGCGGCGAACCATACCAGCGTGACCGGACCGAACCAGCGGCCGACACCGGCTGTGCCATACCGCTGGACCGCGAACAACGCCACGATCACGCCAATGGCGATCGGCACCACCAATGGCTCGAAGGCGGGCGTGGCGACATTCAGACCTTCGACGGCGCTTAACACCGAGATTGCCGGTGTCAGCAGGCAATCGCCGTAGAACAGTGCGGCGCCGGCTATGCCGATCATGAGATAGAAGCGGCGGCGGCGCTCGGGAATTCCGGTCTGTCGGGAAACCAGCGCCATCAACGCCAGAATGCCGCCTTCGCCACGATTATCGGCGCGCATCACCACCACGACGTATTTCAACGTAACGATGACGATCAGCGCCCAAGTGATCAGGGAAAGGATCCCGAGCACGTTGTCGGGTGTCGGCTTGATCCCGGTGAAGTCGCTAAAGCATTCCTTGACCGTGTAGAGCGGGCTGGTGCCGATGTCGCCGTAGACGACGCCGAGTGCGGCCAGCGTCAGCGCTGCGGTCCGGCGGTTGCCATTGGGTGACGCCGTCGATCCATTGCCGGGCATGCTCAAACGATCAAACCTTTCGGAAAAGAGCGGCGGGGTATCGCGCCGCAGCCTCGCCTGGTCAACCACGCCGCCATGCCAGTTTCGCCTGCCTGCCGTGTAACGATCAACACGTTGATCCGGTTGGCGAATTCGTTGCAGTCGGTGGGAACTCGCAGGGTTGACGCGCTAGACCTCGATCCGGCCACCCAGTTCGACGACGCGATTGGCCGGCAGGCCGAAGAAGTCCCCGGGGCTTATGGCGAAGCGGGCGAGCATCAGGAAAAGCTTCCGTTGCCAGCGCGGCAACATGGGCCGGTCACCGCCGACGATGCTGTTGCGGCCGATGAAGTAGGTCGTGTGCTCAGGGTCGACTGGAATGCCGCTGTCGATAAGCCCGGCGATTTCGTGCGACACGTCGGGCTTCTCCATGAATCCGTAGCGCAGCAGAACGCGGTGGATGCCGTTGCCGAGATCGGCGACCTCGCGGCGCATATTCGGCGTCACGAAAGGCGCATCCTCGATCCGGACGGTGAGCAGGACGACGTTCTCGTGTAGCGCCTCATTGTGGAGGAGGTTTCGTCTCATGCAGTTCGACGCATTGTCCGAGAAGGCCGTGAGATAGACCGCCGTGCCCCTCGCCCGATGCCAGCCGCTGGAGTCGAAGCCGCTCAACAGGGCGTCGACCGGCACGGTCCTCTCTTTCTCGCGGGCCGCGACGGCGAGGCGGCCCTTCAGCCACGTCCACATCGCCGTGAAGGTCACCGCGGCGATCAGGAGCGGCACCCACCCGCCGTGGAGGAACTTCAGCATGTTGGACGCGACCATCGAGATGTCGACAGTGATGAAGAACCCGAAGACCAGGATCGCGGCCGGCCAACCCCACTTCCATCCGCGCACGGCGAGGCCCAGCATCAGTACGCTGGTCACCAGCATCGTGCCGGTGACGGCAATGCCGTAGGCGGCGGCGATGCCCGAAGACGTGTTGAAGGCAAGAACAAGCGCCACGACGCCGGCCATCTGCAGAAAATTGACGGCCGGCACGTAGATCTGGCCGAATTCGCTGGCCGACGTATGCTGGATGCGCAGGCGTGGGCTGAGGCCCAGCAGCGCGGCTTGCTGGGCCATGGAAAAGGCGCCGGAGATGGTGGCCTGTGAAGCGATTACTGTCGCCGCCGTGGCAAGGGCAACCAGCGGATAGAGCGCCCAGCGCGGGGCCAGGCGAAAGAACGGATTCTCGAGCGACGTCGGATCGTCCAGCAACAGCGCGCCCTGTCCATAGTAGTTGACGAGCAGTGACGGCAGCACGAGCCCAAGCCACGCCAGGCGGATGGGGATGCGGCCGAAATGGCCCATATCGGCGTAGAGCGCCTCGGCACCGGTGAAGGCCAAGGTAATCGCCCCCAGCGCCACGAAGGCCACGACCTTGTAGCGAACGGCGAACTCGATGGCATGCAGAGGCGACAGCGCTGCCAGCACTTTCGGATGATTGATGATGTGTTGGGCGCCGAGCACGAACAGGACGACGAACCACAGCAGCATGATCGGCCCGAACCAGCGGCCGACGCCGGTGGTCCCGAAGTGCTGCAGGGCGAACAGACCCACGATCAGGCCAATCGAGATCGGCACCACCAGCGGCGCGAAGTCGGGCGTGGCGACGTTGAGACCCTCGACCGCGCTCAGCACCGAAATCGCCGGTGTCAGCAGGCAGTCGCCGTAGAAGAGGGCGGCGCCGGCGATACCGAGTGTCATGTTGATCCGCCGTCGGCGCTCGGAG
>JACPVT010000248.1 GCA_016191685.1 Rhodospirillales bacterium
AATACTGGATCCGCGTCCCGTGCCGAGATTGTAGGCCGAGAATTCGCCCGACCTGCATTTCGACAAGGCCGCGACATGGGCCGACGCCAGATCCGCCACGTGGATATAGTCGCGAATGCAGGTGCCGTCCGGCGTATCGTAGTCGTCGCCGAAGATCGAAACATGCGGACGCAGCCCGGCGGCAGCCTGCAAGACCAAGGGAATGAGGTGGGTTTCGGGATGATGCTCCTCGCCGAGCTCGCCGTCGGAATCGGCGCCGGCCGCATTGAAGTAGCGGAGCGCGATGCCGCCAAGCCCATAGGCGAAGCAGACGTCGCTCATGATCTCCTCGGCCATGCGCTTGGAACGGCCGTAGGGATTGATCGGTCCTTGCGGCGTGTCCTCGGCGATCGGGATGCGCGCCGGTATGCCGTAGGTGGCGCAGCTGCTCGACAGCACGATCGCACCAACGTCATGCAGGCGCATCGCCTGCAAGAGCGTGATCATTCCGGCGGCGTTGGTCCGATAGTAGAAGTCAGGATGCGCCACCGACTCGCCGACGTAGGCAAGAGCAGCAAAATTGATCACGGCGTCGGGACGATGCCGGCGCATTACATCGGACAGCGCTGCCAGATCGTTGATGTCGCCGTGCTCGAGCGGACCCCATTTGACCGCCCAGGCATGCCCGGTGCGCAGATTGTCGTAGACGATGGGCGTATGCCCCGCCGCGGCAAGGGCCTTGCATGTATGCGAGCCGATGTAGCCGGCGCCGCCTGTAACCAACACACGCACCGTCTCAATCCTCCGACAATTTCGAGGTACGAATTCGATCCTACACCAACTGACCGATCGAAGGGAGGAAAGGCCGCGCCGGCCGCCCCGCCCCGTCAGCCAAGACGCAGCGGCAGGTCGCGCAGGCGCTTTCCCGTCGCGGCGAAGATCGCATTGGCGACCGCGGGCGCAATCGGCGGCGTGCCGGGTTCGCCGACGCCACCCAGGGCGGACGCACCCGTATCGACGAGATGCACCGTCATCGCCGGCGCATCGGCCAGGCGCACCACGTCATAGTCCGGGAAGTTGCCCTGCTCGACCGCCCCGTCGGCCAGGGTGATCTCGCCATAGAGTGCGGCCGACAGGCCGTAGATAATGCCGCTCTCCATCTGTGCCCGCACGATCGCCGGGTTGACGACGGGCCCGCAGTCGATGGCGCAGGTGACGCGCTTCACCTGCAAGGTCTTGCCGTCGGCCACGACGACTTCGGAGACTTGCGCCACGATCGATCCGAACGATGCTCGCAACGCAAGGCCGCGCCCCGACCCTGCCGGCAGCGGCGTGCCCCAACCAGCTTCCTTCGCCACCGTATCCAGCACCTTGAGATGGCGCGACCGAGCGCCAGAAACCGACCGGCACCGATCCGTCGGCGACGATGGCGTCGAGCCGATAGGCAGGAAAAGCATAGGGTGGATTCTCGACCGCATTGCCTTCGGGTTTTCCCTGTGCCGGCAGGCCGATCGTGCGCGCCGGAAACTGGTCGGTCGGCGACTGCGCCACCTGTCGCTTGGCGACGCCGGCCAGTTTCAGCGACGGGCCGGACGTGTCCAGATCGGCCCGCCAGCGCGCCAGCGCCATCGGTCGGTAGACATCGTGGCGAATGTCTTCCTCGCGCGACCACAGCACCTGGACCGGTCTCCCGGGCAGCGCGAGCGCGCAGGTGACGGCCTGACGCACCAGATCGACCTCGGCGCGCCGGCCGAAGCCGCCGCCCAGGAAAGTCGTATGCACGGTCACTTCCGCTTGCGACAGGCCGGCGGCGTTCGCTGCCGCCAACCGCATCAGGGTCGGCGACTGGTTGGGCATCCAGATCTCAAGCCTTCGCTTGCCTGCCTCGTGTTCCCTGATCTGGGCGGTGCAGTTCATCGGCTCCATCGGCGCATGTGCAAGATAAGGCGCACGGTACGTCGCCGTGAGCGTCTGCACTTTCTCAGACTTGCTTTCGTTGCCCGACGTACGGGTCAGGGCCGGCTCGCCGGTCTCGAGCAATTGCGCGTAGCGTTCCCACAGGGTGGTGCTGTCGAGCTTGGGCTCAGGACCGGCATGCCATTGAACCTCGACCTCCTCGTCGAGGAATTTGTTGGCGCGCCACCAGCTCTTGCCGACGGCGGCGATGCCGCCCGGCACGATGACGACCTTCTCGACGCCCTCGGGCAGACCACCTTGCTTCAAGTTGAAGGCGGTCGCCGAACCGCCGAAGGTCGGCGCGTTGCGCACCGCGGCGTAAAGCAAGCCCGGCAAGCGAACGTCGATGCCGAACGTCGCAGCGCCCGTTACCTTCTTGACGCCCAGCACGCCACCCAGCTTGCCCGCCATCCAGTGGGCGACATCGACCACGGTGCCCGCTTCTTCCGGCGAGAACGGCAGGCCATCGACCAGGATGTCGATATTGCGATAGACGCCGTCCTCGGGCGGGTCCTCGATGCGGATCTGGTCCCAGCGCGCTTCCATCTCCTCGGCCACGAGCATGGCGAGCGCGGTCTGGACGCCCTGTCCCATTTCAGCCCGCGGCACGGCCACGATCACAGAATCGTCGCGGTTGATCTTCACCCAGCCATTGAGACCGGCCTCGCTGGGCTTGAGATTGAACAGCGTACGGCCGCCCAGCCGATCGCGTTCGCGGGCAAACCAGAAGCCGACGCCCAGGAAGCCGCCACCGACGATGCCGCCGATGATCGCCTTGCGTCGGGTGAACGTCACGGCGCGCCGCCGAGGATCGCCGCCGCGCGGTGCACGGCGCGACGAATGGCGCTGTAGGTGCCGCAGCGGCAGATGTTGTTCAGGGCATCGTCGATATCCTGGTCGCTGGGCTTCGGCTTGACCTTGAGTAGCGCCACGGTGGCCATGATGAAACCGGGCTGGCAGTAACCGCATTGCGGGACCTGGTTCTCGATCCAGGCGCGCTGAACGGCATGCAACCCGCCTTCGCCCCCACTCCCGCTGAGCCCTTCAATGGTGATCACCGATTTGCCGCCGACGTCGCCCACCGCTATCGCGCAGGAACGTACCGGTTGGCCCTCGATATGGACCGTACAGGCGCCACAGGCCGCGACGCCGCAACCGAACTTCGGCCCGACGACGTTCAGATCCTCACGCAGGACCCAGAGCAGGGGTTTGTCGGGTTCGGCGTCGACCTGACGCGCCTGACCGTTGACGGTGAGCAAGATCATCGTTCGATAAAGGTATCACCCAGGACGAGGACGTCCATCTTGGTCCGCAGGAAACAGTCGATCGCTTCCTCTGGCCTGCAAACAACCGGTTCATTCTCGTTGAAACTGGTGTTGAGCACGATCGGCACGCCGGTGAGATCGTCGAAAGCCTGTATCAGACGGGCATAGCGCGGATTGCTCGCCCATGTGACGGTTTGCAGGCGCCCGGTGCCGTCGACGTGGGTAACGGCCGGAATTTCCGCCCGCTTCTCGGCGCGGATCCGGAAGACCTGCATCATGAACGGCACATCGTCGTCGGTTTCGAACCAGGCGGGTACGGCCTCGCGCAGGATCGAGGGGGCGAAAGGCCGGAAGGACTCGCGCCGCTTGATCTTGAGGTTGAGGATATCCTTCATGTCGGCTCGACGCGGATCGCCCAGGATCGAGCGGTTGCCCAGTGCGCGCGGCCCCCATTCCAGCCGCCCCTGGAACCAGCCGATCACCTTGCCGTCGGAGATCGCCTGCGCCGTGCGACGGCAAAGAGCCGCCTCGTCACCGATGCGCTCGATGGTGCAGCCGGCCACATCGAAATCGACCCGGCGCGCGGCGATCGCCGAAGCGACCTGATCCGGCGTCGCCGACGGACCCCAGTAGGCATGGTCCATCACGAAGTGGCGTTTCGCCTCCGGACCACCGAGCTTGTGCCAGGTGGCGAAAGCTGCGCCGATCGCGCCGCCGGCGTCGCCGCCGGCCGACTGGACGTAGAGCTTCTTGAAGGGAGAGCGTTCGAGAACCTTGCCGTTGGCGACGGAGTTGTAGGCGCAGCCACCCGCCAGCACGACGGCATCAGTGGCGTAGCGCCGGTGCAGGGCTCCAAGCAGATTGAAGAAGGCATTCTCGTAGGTTGCCTGAGCCGATCGGGCGATGTCGCGGTGGCGGTCTTCCAACGGGGCCGCGGGATCGCGCGCCGGTCCGAGCAAGCCGGCCAGCGCATCGCTCCACAGCCGGCCGCCCGACGGAATGCCTTCCTTCACCGAATAATTGGCGCCTTCGCCGGACGCATGACGGAAATAGCGCAGGTCCAGGGCAAAGCCGCCGTCGTCGCCGAGCCTGACGATCTCCTTCATCTGCTCCACGTAGCGCGCCTCGCCATACGGAGCGAGGCCCATCACCTTGTATTCGTCACCATAGTGCGGGAAGCCGATGAACTGTGTCATCGCCTCATAGAAAACGCCCAGGGAATGCGGAAAAAAGACGCGCCCGTCGACCCGCAGAGTACCGCCCTGGCCGAGCCCCCAGGCCGCCGACGAGAAATCGCCGAAGCCATCCACCGAGACCGCGACCGCCTTGTCGTACGGCGACACCAGGAATGCCGACGCGAGATGACAGAGATGATGCTCGACGGCATGCACGGTGCCGCGGAATTCCTGTTCCGGCAGGTCCCGCTTGAGGTTTCCCGCGATGTCCGCGCGCGCACTGCGCTGGCGCAGCCGGCTCAGCACATAGGCGGGGCTGATGCCCGACGTCAGCACATAGGCCAGTTTACGCCAGCGGTTCGCCCGATTGTCGCTGTTGACGGCGACGTGGCTCACGTCCCCCAGCGAGATGCCTGCCTCGGCGAGGCAGTAACGGATCGATTCGCCAGGGAAGCCGCCCCAGTGTTTGATTCGTCGGAAGCGCTCCTCTTCGACGGCAGCGACCAATTCGCCGTCCTTCACCAGACAGGCGGCAGCATCGGCGTGGAAGGCATTCAACCCCAGGATGTAGGTCATCCGGAAAACCTTCCAAATCCCGCAGTCCCCAATTCGCGGCACCACCGGCGCATGAGCAGGCTCAACATTTGATGATATTGCATCAATAATGCGACATTTCAACGGCTTGACGACGAAGCGCCAGACGAGCAAACGCTGCCTTGCGCGCCCATCCCAGCCCAGCCTCGATCACACGAGCGCCGCCAGCGGGGTCGAGCCGCCGAACGTGCGCGACGAAGGGAACCAACAGTCCGTCTCGCAAGTCGTTGAAAAATTGGTTAAAACGCCCCGTCGCGTCGCTTGAAAGGCTCTTCATGTCCAAGAATGATCTCGTGGTCGTCACCGGTGCCGGTGGTTTCATCGGCGGCCATCTGGTCCGCGTCCTGCAGCAGCGGGGCCATACCAAGATTCGAGCTGTCGACGTCAAACCGCTCAACGAGTGGTACCAGAAGATCCCCGGCGTGGAAAACCAGGTCGGCGACCTGTCGCTGCTCGAGCCCTGCCGGGCCGCTGCCAAGAACGCCAAGATGATCTACAACCTCGCCGCCGACATGGGCGGCATGGGGTTCATCGAGACCCACAAGGCCGAGTGCATGTTGTCGGTTCTTGTCAGCACCCACATGCTGGTCGCCGCCAAGGAAGCGGGCGTCCCGCGCTTCTTCTATTCGTCGTCGGCCTGCGTCTACAACGGCGACAAGCAGACCGACGCCAACGTGACGGCGCTCAAGGAAGAAGACGCCTACCCCGCCCTGCCGGAAGACGGCTACGGCTGGGAGAAGCTGTTCAGCGAGCGCATGGCCCGCCACTACCGCGAGGACTACGGCATCGCGACCCGCGTCGCGCGCTACCACAACGTCTACGGGCCGGAAGGCACCTACGACGGCGGCCGCGAGAAGGCACCGGCCGCGATGTGCCGCAAGGTCATCGAAGCCAAGCTCTCGGGCAAGCACGAGATCGAGATCTGGGGAGACGGCGAGCAGACCCGCTCCTTCATGTACATCGACGACTGCACCGAGGGCACGATCAAGCTCGCGGAAAGCGACATCATCGAGCCGCTGAACATCGGCAGCGACGAGCTGGTCAGCATCAACCGGCTGGTCGACATCGTCGAGAAGATCGCCGGCATCAAGCTGAAGCGCCGCTACAAGCTCGACGCGCCCAAGGGCGTGCGCGGCCGCAACAGCGACAACGATCTGATCAAGAAGCTGATGAACTGGGCTCCCTCCATCCGTCTCGAGGACGGCATGGAGAAGACCTACAAGTGGATCTACGACGAGATGACCTCAGGCAAGGACTCGATCGTCAACGCGTTGCCGCGCGCCGTCGCGGCGCAGTAAGTCCGCACTTGCGTCGCGTCGGTCCTAGCGACCGACGCGGCTCATTGCCTTGTTGCTTTTCAGCAGACCGTCGAAGTAGGCGATCGTCTTCGCGAGGCCCTGATCAAGAGCCACTTTCGGCTCCCACTTCAGCATCTTGCGCGCCAGCGTAATGTCGGGACAACGCTGCATCGGATCGTCGACCGGCAGCGGCCGGAAGATCAACTTCGACTTGCCGTTCACTTTCTCAATGATCTTCTCGGCGAGGTGCCGAATCGGCATCTCCACCGGATTGCCGATATTGACCGGCCCCGTGAAATCGTCGGGCGTGTGATCCATCAGGCGCAGCCAGCCGTCGAGCAGGTCATCGACGTAGCAGAAGGCGCGGGTTTGCATGCCGTCGCCGTAGATCGTGATGTCCTCGCCCTTCAGCGCCTGGACGATGAAGTTCGACACCACGCGCCCGTCGTTGGGATGCATGCGCGGGCCGTAAGTGTTGAAGATACGCGACACCTT
>JACPVT010000249.1 GCA_016191685.1 Rhodospirillales bacterium
ATATGGGCCAGTCCCTTGATGGCGCGGGTCGTCCTCACGACGCCCAGAACCTGCTTCACATAGATGCGGGTCGGTTCGAGCAGGGCCATGCCCAGAGACGTCTTGGCGAAGGGCGCGGGCGCCTCGTAGGCGAGCCCGCTTCGCTTCACGATGCTGCGCACCAGAGAATAGCCGTTCGAATGGGGACCGCTCGAGGTAATGCCCAATATCGTGTCGCCCGCCGCGATGTCGGATCGTGGCAGCAGATCGTCGCGTTCGGCGGCGCCGACGGTGAAGCCGGCCAGGTCGTAGTCGCCTTCGGCATACATGCCGGGCATTTCCGCCGTCTCGCCACCAATCAGGGCGCAGCCTGCGCGCCGGCAACCCTCGGCGATGCCCGCCACAACGCGCCGTCCGATGTCGACGTCGAGACGGCCGCTCGCATAGTAGTCGAGGAAGAACAGCGGCTCGGCGCCTTGGACGACGATGTCGTTGACACACATTGCGACCAGGTCGATTCCCACCGTGTCCGGAACGCCGGCCTCGATTGCCACCTTGAGCTTGGTTCCGACGCCGTCGGTGCCCGACACCAGGATGGGATCGCGAAAGCCCGCCGCCTTGAGGTCGAACAGGCCGCCAAACCCTCCCAGGCCGCCCATGACACCCGGCCTATCGGTGGCGCGGGCCAAAGGCTTGATATGCTCGACCAGTGCATCGCCGGCATCGATATCGACGCCAGCGTCCTTGTAGGTCAGGGGCGGCCGGTTATGGCCCCCCTTGTTGTCGTTCGGGGCGTCGGGCTTCAAGCCATGCTCATTCGTGCTAGATAGGGGGCGTGCTAGATGGTTGGCGCGAACATAGCCAAAAACCGGACCCCCGCAATGCCGATAGGCCGATGGTTTTCCACGATCGTCGCAATTCTGCTGGCGACCCTTGCCGTGTGCGGCAGCGCTGCCGCACAGGTGCCTGGCGGCAACTCCTATGCGATTTCCGGCATCGACGTCGATGTGAGCGCCGCGGATGCGGTCAAGGCGCGTGAGCAGGGGATCCAGGAAGCCAAACGCCGGGCCTCACGCATGCTGGTCGACCGCCTGGTGTCGGCCGAGGACCGTGGCCGCGTGCCGCCACTCGACGATGCCCGGCTGGATGGCATGGTCCGCGGTGTCGAGTTCGTCCGTGAGCGCTCCTCGCCCAACCGCTACATCGCGACCTTGAACGTCGTTTTCGCCGCCGACCAGGCCAAGGCCTGGTTGGCCGACAGCGGCGTCAAGGTGGTCGAAACCGTCTCGCGCCCGGCTCTCGTCATTCCGCTGTGGAAAGGCAAGGCAGGAGTTGAAGCTCTGGACGACCGCAATGTCTGGCGTGAAGCATGGCGGATCCTCGATTCCGGCAACAGCGCGGTCCCCGTGACCGTCGTCCGCGGCGATCCGATCGACCAGAATGCGCTTTCGGCGGAAGAGGCTTACGTCGGCGACGTCGCCGCCCTGTCGCGGCTGAACGAACGTTATCGCGCACCCACGATCATCGTGGCCATCGTCGAGGGCGACAAGGATGCGGGTGCGCTCAGTGTCGGAGCCATCCGCTACGACACCCAAACCGGTGCGCGTAGCGAGGTTGCCAGGGTTCCGGTCGAGAGTTCCGCGCAACTCGGTGAAGCCGTCAAGAAGCTGCACGCGCGGCTGGACGAAGACTGGCGCAGCATTGCCGTGGTTCGCCGCGACTCGCAGGATGCAATCGATGTGGTCGTGCCAATCCGCGCCCTTGGAGACTGGGTACAGGTCCGCCAGCGGCTGGGAGCCGTGCCCGCGGTCAAGAGCGTGGCCGTCCGATCTCTCGAGTCGGATCGCGCCGAGTTGCCTCTCGAATACTATGGCACCTCCGATGAGCTGCAGCGCACGCTGGCGCAAGCCGGTCTGAGGCTGGAAAGGGACGCCGATCAGTGGCGGCTGCAGCCGCGGTGACGACTGAAGGCGGCACGCAAGGCGCGACTCCGACGACCAACGGCACCCGTTGGCGCTTCTGGTTGGCGGCCGCCGCCGTCTTCCTGCTCGTGCTCTGGCTCCTGAACGACATCCTGCTGCCGTTCGTGGTCGGCATGGTCGTCGCGTATTTCCTCGACCCCGTCGTGGCGCGCCTGCAGCGGCTCGGGCTGTCCCGCACGTTGGCGACAACCGCCGTGACGGTCGTCGCCGTCCTGTTGGCCATCGGCATCGCCATGGCCATCCTGCCGCCGCTGTTCGGGCAGGTGCAGGCGCTGATCGTGAAAGCGCCCGAGTACGTCGTGACGGTGGCCACGCGAATACAGCCGGTGATCGAGCCGCTGCTCGAGAAGGTCGGTCTGCCGCCGCTCAGCGTCCAGGATCTGCAGGCTGAAGCCTCCCAGTGGGCCGGCAAGGTGTTCGCGGCGGCCGGCGGCATCGCGGGTCAGGTCGCGCAACGCGGTGTGGCGATCATCAATCTTCTCGGCCTGCTGTTCATCACGCCGGTGGTGACGTTCTACATGTTGCGCGACTGGGAGAAAGTCCTCGCCGCGATCGACAGCGGATTGCCGCTCGATCATGCCGACACCATCCGCAAGCTCGCCCGCGAGTCGAATGCCGCCATCGCGGGCTACGTGCGCGGCCAGGCGCTGGTCTGCCTCTGTCTCGGCTCGATCTACGCCATCGGCCTGTCGCTTGTCGGCCTGCAGTTCGGCCTGGTCATCGGCCTGATCGCGGGCGCGATATCGTTCATCCCGTTCGTCGGGACCTTTGTCGGCGCGGTGATGGCGATCGGCATGGCGCTGGCACAATTTCCGCCGGAATGGATGGGCGTGGTGAAGGTCGCAGCCGTGTTTCTCTTCGGCCAAACCATGGAAGGCAACGTGTTGTCGCCCAAGCTCGTCGGCGACAGGGTCGGGTTGCACCCGGTCTGGATCATGTTCGCTTTGCTGGCCGGAGGTTCGCTGTTCGGATTCGTCGGCATCCTTGTCGCGGTGCCGACCGCGGCAGTGGTCGGCGTGATCGTCCGCCATTTGATCGGCCGCTATCGCGAAAGTGCGATCTACCGCGGCAGCACATCCGGCTGACCGGCCGATGCCCAATCAGCTCACCCTCGACCTGGCGCTGCCGCCGCCGACCTACGCCCGCGATGATTTTGTCGTCGCCGGCGGCAATCGAGAGGCTCTGGCCTGGATCGACCAATGGCCCCATTGGCCGGCGCTGGCGCTGGCGCTGAACGGTCCGACCGGCTGCGGCAAGACCCATCTCGCCCACATCTGGGCAGCGCGTGCCGGTGCGATCGTCGTCGATGGCCAAGACCTCGAGGGCAAGAGCGTGGCCGACCTGTCGGACATGGTCGTGGCGACACCCACGATTGTAGTCGAAGGCGCCGATCGTGCCCCGGAGCGGGCGTTGTTCCATCTTTACAATCTGCTGCGTGAGCGCGGTGGCCACCTGCTGCTGACGTCCGTGTTGCCGCCGGCCCATTGGTCGATTGCACTGCCCGATCTCGCGTCGCGGCTGCGGGCGGCGCCGGCCGTGTCCGTGGCTCCTCCCGACGACGAACTGCTGGGCTCGATTATCCTGAAGCAGCTCGGCGACAGGCAATTGCATGCCGGTGCCGGGGTCGTGCAATATCTGGTGTCGCACATGGAGCGGTCGGCGGAAGCCGCGCGGCGGGTTGTGGCGGCGCTCGATCGCCGAGGCTTGATCGAGCAACGGGAGATCGACCGGCGGCTGGCCGCCGATGTCCTGGGAGAATTGTCCGGCATATCGCCGACGACTTAGAGATGCAGGGAGGAACAATGAGAAGGCTATTCCTGGCCGCGCTGTTCGCGGCGGTCGCCCCAATTGCTTCGGCACAGGCGCAATCCGTCGTGGGCACATGGCTGACTGCGTCGGGTGTGGCGCAGGTCAAGATCGAGCCGTGCGCAGACCCCGCGAGTGGCGCGCTTTGCGGTTTCATCGTCGGCCTGATCAACCCCAAGGGGCCGGATGGCGTCGTGGTCGCGCCCGACGTGGCGACCGACTTCCGCAACGAGAATCCGGCACTGCGCAGCCGCAAGGTGCTGGGCATGCCGCTGATCTGGGGATTCAAGAAGACATCGGATCCCAACGCCTTCGAGGGCGGGCAGATCTACAACGGCGAGAACGGCAAGATTTACTCGGCCAACATCAGCCTCCAGCCGGACGGCACGCTTCGCCTGCGTGGCTACGTCGGCTCGCCGATGTTCGGTGAGACCCAGATCTGGACACGAGCGAAGTAGGGAGCCGGAAAATGGACATGGGCATCAAGGGGCGCAAGGCGATCGTCTGCGCCGCGAGCAAGGGATTGGGCAAGGGCTGCGCCATGGCGTTGGCGCGCGAGGGTGTCGACCTCGTCATCAATGCCCGCACCAAATCCGAACTGGACGCGACAGCTGATGAGATTCGCAAGTCGACCGGTGTCAAGGTGACGGCCGTCGCCGTCGACGTCACGACCGAGGCGGGACGCAACGCCGTGCTCGCGGCCTGTCCAGAGCCGGATATCATCGTCAATAACGCCGGCGGACCGCCGCCGGGCGACTTCCGCGACTGGAAGCGCGACGACTGGATCAAGGCAATCGACGCCAACATGCTGACGCCGATCGAATTCATCAAGGCGTCGGTTGACGGCATGATGAAGCGCGGCTTCGGTCGGATCGTGAACATCACCTCGAGTTCGGTGAAGGCGCCGATCGATATCCTGGGCCTCAGCAACGGGGCGCGCAGCGGCCTCACCGGCTTCGTCGCCGGCGTGGCGCGCGTCACGGTCAAGCATGGCGTCACCATCAACGGTCTGCTGCCCGGTCCGTTCGACACCGATCGGCTGCGCGGCACCTACAAGGCGCGCGCGGCCAAGAGCGGCAAGAGCTACGACGAGGAATACAATGCCGGCGCCAGGATGAATCCGGCTGGCCGCTTCGGCACGCCGGAGGAATTTGGCGCGGCCTGCGCGTTCCTATGCAGCGTGCACGCGAGCTACATCACCGGCCAGAACCTGCTGATGGACGGCGGTCAGTATCCCGGCACGTACTGACGTCTCAGCGGCGTGTCAGGTCGCGCGGGCGGGTGAAGGCTACGAGTTCGCACGTCCCTGGCGCGAGAGCGCTCCAGGGGCCGGCGGCGAAGCGTAGCGTCGCCAGGGCCCCCGTTGGAAATTTCTCCCGAAGCAGCTCCAGGGCCTGTCCGGGTCCTGGGGTGGCCAGCGCGCCGGCGAGCTGGCCGATCCCGTCATTGTGGCCAATCAGCAGGACGGTCTCGAGGCCCTCCGGTAGGGCCTGCAGGCACTCCAGAAGCGTGTCTTCGGAGGCGAGGTAGAGGTCCTTCTCCAGCGATATTGGTGGCGTGGGGGCTCCCAGGGCCTTCACCAGCGGCATCAACGTCTGGCGGGTCCGTGCGGCCGTGGAGCAAAGGATCAGGCCGGGGCGGGGCCCCTGGGCCGCAAGATGGTCCGCCATGGCCTTGGCGGCCCGCTCGCCGCGGCGATTGAGGGGCCGGTCATGGTCGTCCTGGGCGGCGCCGTTCCAGGCCGATTTTGCATGCCGCAGGAGGAGAATTGTCTTCACTGGTTCCATTCTGGAAAACACTTTGAAAACAAGTGGTTAGTGAATTGCCATGACACCGTCATGCAGAGGCGTTACCGTTTCTGTGAACAATCTTCGGGAGGTGCCCCGCCCGGGGCAATGATGGACGCCCTCGATACGACAATCGACCCGACATTGGGCCTCGACATAGGACCCGACAGCCCCCGACGCTTCATCAATCGGGAGCTGTCGTGGCTCGCCTTCAACATGCGGGTGCTCGAGGAGGCAAGCAACGGCCGCCATCCGCTGCTCGAACGGGTCCGCTTCCTGTCGATTTCGGCCGATAATCTCGACGAATTCTACATGGTTCGCGTCGCCGGCCTGGTCGACATGCTGCAAACGCGGTCCACCTTGCAGAGCGACGACGGCACGACGCCCGCCGAGCAGCTCCTGGCGATCCGCGATCAGGCCTCGAGCCTGATGGCGCGCCAGCAGGAAGTTTGGGCTTCGCTCCAGGACGAATTGCGGGCGGCCGGTATCGCGGTCGTCGGTTCTGACGAGTTGTCCGCCACCGAACGCACCTGGCTCGATCAGTATTTCATAGACCAGGTTTTCCCGATCCTGACGCCGCTGGC
>JACPVT010000040.1 GCA_016191685.1 Rhodospirillales bacterium
ATGTCTTGCCGCTGCCGGCCGGTCCGAGCGCGAACACCATGTTGCGTTCCCTAAGCGCCGCCAGATAGTCGCGCTGGCCGGGCGAGCGCGCCTGCACGGTGCGACGGCGCGTGCGGATGCCGTCCTCGTCACCGCGCTCGGCGCCGCTGCGGGCGAAGCGGACGGCGGCGTCGATGTCGGCCATCTCGATCGACAGGCCGCGCTTCAGCCGCTCGTAGAGCGCGGCCAGGGCCTTGTGCGCGATCGTGGCGTCGTCAGGCGCGCCGGCGATCGCGAGCTGGTTGCCGCGCGCGCTCAGCTGGACATTCGCAAGCTGCTCGATGCGCACGAGGTGACGGTCGTGATTGCCGTAGAGCGAGGCCACCAGGGCATTATCGTCGAACGTCATGCGGCGGACGTCGGCGGCGCGGGCGCCGGCAAGTGGAACGCTCACGCGGCGACCTCGAGTCGAGAGGGTCCTTCGCCCGTCACGACCTCGCCGGCCAGGCTCAAAGCGTAGGCCGCGAGCAGCCGCACGTTCACGATGGATCCGATCATGTCGGCACTGCCCTCGACGTAAACCGACTGCAGCCACGGGCTCTTGCCGAGAATCTGGCCCGACTTGCGGCCGGCCTCCGCGAACAGCACCGGCACGACGGCGCCGACCTTGGAGGCATTGAAATCGCGCTGCTGGCGCCCAAGCTGCGATTGCAGCGCGGCAAGGCGCGCCGCCTTGACGCCGTCGGCGAGCTGGTCGCCCAGTCCCGCCCCGGGCGTTCCCGGCCGGCGGCTGTACTTGAAGGTGTAAGCCGAGGCGAAGCCGATCTCGTCGACCAGTCGCATCGTGTCGTCGAAGTCGGCGTCGCTCTCGCCCGGGAAGCCGACGATGAAGTCCGACGACAGGGCGAGGTCCGGACGGATACCGCGCAGGCGATCGACCAGCCGCCGGTAGTGGTCGCGGCCGTGGCCGCGATTCATCGCCTCGAGGATACGGTCCGACCCCGACTGCACCGGCAGATGGAGATAGGGCATGAGTTGCGGCACGTCGCCATGTGCGGCGATGAGATCGTCGTCCATGTCGCGCGGGTGCGAGGTGGTGTAGCGGATCCGCGCCAGGCCATCGATCCCGGCGATTTCCCTGATGAGCCGCGCGAGACCCCAGGTGGAACCGCCAATTGAGCTGGGCGCCGCTTCGCCGTGATAGGCGTTGACGTTCTGGCCGAGCAAGGTGAGCTCGGCCGCACCCGCCGCCACCAGGCTGCGCGCCTCCCGCAGCACCGCCGTCGCCGGCCGCGAATACTCGGCACCCCGCGTGTAAGGCACGACGCAGAAGGTGCAGAACTTGTCGCAACCCTCCTGGATGGAAAGGAATGCCGAGCCGGCGCGCACATCGGCCTCAGACGGCGCCGGCAGATGGTCGAATTTGCTCTCGACGGGAAAGTCGGTGTCGAGCACGCCGGCGCCGGGCCGCCGCCGACCGTCGAAGCGCCGTTCGTCGGACTGGCGCGCCACCCGGGCCAGCAGCTCGGGCAGGCGATGGTAGGCCTGCGGCCCGACGACGATATCGACCGCGGGCTGGCGCTGGATGATCTCCTCACCCTCGGCCTGGGCCACGCAGCCCGCCACGGCGATCGTGAGATCGGCGCCATCGCGGCGGCGTTCGGACTTGAGGTCGCGCAGCCGCCCGAGCTCGGAATAGACCTTCTCCGAGGCCCTTTCGCGGATGTGACAGGTATTGAGAACGACCAGGTCGGCCTGCTCGGGCGTCTCCGACAAGGCATAGCCGAGCGGCCGCAGGACATCGGCCATGCGGTCCGAATCGTAGACATTCATCTGGCAGCCGTAAGTGCGAATGAACACACGCTTGCGCTGCCACTGGCTCCGGGTGCCGGTGCGGACGTCCTTCATCGATCTCCGTTGCTGGAACGGCCGGTTCTTAACATTGGCGACGGCCGGGGTCGAGAGCCCGTCGAGGCCACCTAGGCCGTTCCGGCCGGCGGCGGCAACAGCTCGGGGCGGCCGGCATTCGCCGATTGCACACCGAAAGACACCTGCTGAAAGCAATACTCCGCAAGCTTCTTGCGATCGCCGAGATGGTCGATGTCGACCGTCGGGAAGAACGTCACCACCGCCTCGGTCTCGCCGAGACAGACCATCTGCCAGAGATGGGGAACCAGATCGAGGTCACCGAACCAGGCGAACAGCGGGCGCCAGTAGCGGCCGAGCGGAATGCCGTCGAGACGCGTGTAGGCGATCGCGACCGGCTGCACGGTGATCGGCTTGTCGCCGCGGCGCAGCTGGGCCACGGCGAACAGGGCGCTGCGGAAAGGCAGGACGCGCGTGCCGTCGCTGCTGGTGCCTTCGGGAAACAGCATGAGGTTGTCGCCGGTGTTGAGGCGCCTCATCATCTCGTCGCGGCTGGTGCTGGTCTTGCTCGAGCGGCGCTCGACGAAGATGGTGCCTTGGGCCTTGGCGAGTGTGCTGAAGAACGGCCAGGTCGCGACCTCGGCCTTGGCGACGAAACTGCCGGGCACCAGGCCGCCCAGCAATTCGATGTCGAGATAGGACACGTGGTTGCAGACATAGAGCGTGGGCGTCTCGGCCGACCGCTGGCCATGGACCCTGACGCGGATGCCCAGGATCACGCAGACGATGCGATGATAAACGACGGGAAGCCAGCGCACGACCGGCGTTATGTGCAGCAGCTGCGCCAGCAGATGGAACGGCAGAAGCGCCAGCGTCAGCAGAAGGTAAGTCAGCAGCCGAAAGGCGCCGCGCAAAGGAGAACCGATCCACATCGTCGCTGCAGGCGCGTCAGTCGTTCTGCTCACGAATCCCGCGTTCGTAGTGGCGGATGTATTTCTCCGTCACCAGTTCTGTCTTGACGATGATGAAGACGTCGGTGGTGTTGAATTCGGAATCGATCACCGCACCGTCGCCGACAAAGCCGCCCAGCCGCAGGTACCCCTTGATGAGCGGCGGCACGCGCGCCATCGCCTTGCGTTCGTCATAGCTGCCCGGTGCCAGCGTATCCATCTTGACGTAGCGGCCGGCCAGAGCGCGCACCCGGATCTCCGGCGGCGCGAGATGATGGTGATAGAGATAGCTGAGCGGCAGCGCGTGCTGGGAGGGATCCGTTCCCGGCAGGCTGGCGCAGCCGAACATCACCTGAATGTTGTAGTGGAATGCATAGAGCGCGATGCCGCGCCACAGCATCTGCATGGTCGCGGTGTTGCGCGCGTCCTTTTCGATGCACGAGCGTCCGAGCTCGAGAACCTCGCCGGGAAAGTCGATCATCGGCTGGATGTCGTACTCGGCAGATGAATAGAAGCGACCAATCTTGGCTGCGGCCGACCGACGAATCAGGCGGTAGGTGCCGACGATGCCACCGGGCCCGTCGCCGCGACGCCGATCAAGCACGAGCAGATGATCGCAGACCTGGTCGAACGCATCGAAGTCGCGTCGCCTTGCCGCGATCTCCGGCGTCGGCCGCGCGTTCATCTCCTCGTAGAACACCCGATAGCGAAGGGCCTGTGCGGCGTCGATCTCGGCGGCGGTCTCGGCAAGTCGGACTTCGAAATCGCCGGCAACGACTTTGACGATCTCCGCACTCGAAGTGGGAGTCCCAAGAAGTTCGGCTTCGCTGTCAACGCGGTCGATGCGCATGCTTCATCCGCAGGGAGCCGTCCCGAGCATCCGTCCATTATCGGGGTGGCGATGGTTCCGTCCACTCATTTTTGACGCTCGGATTTGCCGCCCAAAGGCACGCCGTACAACTCGAGCCGATGCCCGACCAGACGGTAGCCGGCCTTTTCCGCGATCTTGCGTTGCAGTTCCTCGATCTCATCGTTGTGAAATTCCACGACCTTGCCGGTCTGGATGTCGATAAGATGATCGTGATGCTCATCGGGCGTCTCTTCATAGCGCGCCCGGCCATCGCCGAAATCATGCTTGGCGAGAATGCCTGCTTCCTCGAACAGCCGAACCGTACGGTAGACGGTCGCGATCGAAATGTTCGGATCGATCGCAGTGGCCCGGCGATGCACCGCCTCGACGTCCGGATGGTCGGACGAGTCGGACAGGACACGGGCGATGACGCGGCGCTGGTCGGTCATTTTCAGACCGCGTTCAACGCAGAGGAGTTCGAGCTTGGCTTTACGTTCGGGCATGTTGCAATACCCTACACCGGCAGGCGTTCGGGGTATAGTTGGGGACATGTCCATACAGCCGACACCTATACAGCCGGACCATGACATCGACATTACCGGCGAGGTCTGCCCGATGACTTTCGTGCGGACCAAGCTCAAGCTTGAGCGCATGCTGCCGGGCGAGATCCTGAGCGTCCGGCTGCGGGGCGACGAGCCGCTGCGGAATGTCCCTCGTGCCGCCCGCGACGAGGGCCACACGATTTTGGGGATCGAGGCCGATGGCGACACCCATATCGTGACGATCCGGCGAGCCTGACCGGCGCGCCGGATCAGCCGAGATCGAGGCGCATGACATACGCGTCTGCGGCCGGTCCGTCGCCGCGCCGGAAATAGGCGGGCCGGTTGCCGACTACGCAAAAACCGGACAGTTCGTAGAGCCTCAAGGCCGCCGGATTGTCGGTCGCGACTTCAAGGAACAGGGATCGGGCGCCTGCCGCCCTGACTTGGTCGAGGACCGCCGCCAGCAGACGTCGCGCCGCGCCGCGCCGGCGATGGGCAGGCCGCACGGCGATCGTGATCAACTCCGACTCGTCGGCTACCACCCGACAGATCGCCATGCCGACATCGACGCCGTCGATCTCGAGCAATAAGCCCGCGACTCCCGGCGACGCCAGCAGCTCGGCCATCTCCTGCCGCGTCCAGCCTCGTTCACCAAAGGGTACGAAGGCCTCGCCGTGCATTGCCGCCGCGCGATCGAGATCGAGCGCACCCAACGGACGCAAGACAGGGTGCATGTTTTAGGGCCCGCTCATTCAGTCGACGGTCCGGCGGGCGCCGTCCGGCAAGGTAATGCTGACGCCGCGCAAGTACAGCGGCCTCGGCAACCCTTCGCTCTCGTTGCGCGCCCGCCAGGCGTCGACACCCGCGACGAGTCCCAAGCGCGCGACGGCGATGGGATCGACACAGGTCACTTCGGCCTCGGCGTCGATACCGGCCGCAGCCAGCTGCGCCACGAGCGATCCCACGTCGGCGCCCACGACCACGCAGGCTCTGTTGCGCAGGTGATCCGCCAGCTCGGCCTCGGTGGCGGCAAAGGGGGTCGCTGCCCCGGCGCCGATTGCGCAAAACCAGTCGCCGAGGCGGCTGTCGACCGCGGCGACGACGAGCCGGCCTCGCGTCACGACCTGGGATATCAGGACCGACGTCGTGGAAAGCCCGGCCAGCGGCACGCCCAGCCCGACGGCAAGACCGCGCGCGGCAGCCAGTCCCACCCGCACGCCGGTAAAGCTTCCCGGACCGATGGTCGCGGCGATCAGCGAGAGGTCGCGCCGGCCCACGCCAGCATCGCGCAGAACCGACGCCACGGCAGGCAGCAGCCGCGCCGCCTGGTCGCGTCCCTCCTCGCGCAGCGATGCGAGGCAGTCGCCATTGCGCACCACTGCGACGCCAAGTCCGCTGACTGCGCAGTCCAATGCGAGCACGAGCGTCATGATCGTTCGGTCCGCCGACCTCTGGCGCTCGCTCGGATGGCTGGGCATTCTTGGGTCATGAAACTCGATCTGAGGGCGATCGCGCCACCCGACTTCGATGTCGACGTGACACTGGCCTATGCAACGGAAGCCAATCTAACGGGACGGCCGGTCTACCGGAATGCCGAATGCTGGCTGCATCGCGACGCGGCGGAAAAGCTCGCCGCAGCAGTGGCGCTGGCGCGGCCGCTCGGCCTCAGGCTGCGCATCTTCGATGCGCTGCGGCCGGTCGAGGCGCAATGGGCGCTGTGGAACGCCAATCCCGACCCTGAATTCCTCGCCGACCCGCGTCGTGGCTCGCCGCATTCGCGTGGCGTCGCGGTTGACCTCAGCCTGCTCGACGAAGGCGGCCGTGAACTCGACATGGGTACGGCGTTCGATGCCTTCACGCCGCTGTCGCATCACGGCCGGACCGACGTTTCCGCCGAAGCCCAGCGCAATCGTCTGCTGCTGATGGGCCTGATGACCGCCGCCGGCTGGGATTTCTATCGCAACGAGTGGTGGCACTATCAGCTCTTCGACGCCCGGCGCTACCCGCTGGTCTGCGACGCCGATCTGCCTCGCCCAATGATATAGCTCAGAAGCTCGAGAGCCGCGACTTGTCGAAATCGCTGAGCTCGTTCTCGCGCATGATCTGACGCACGAACTGCACGTAGCCCTGACCGCGCTCTGAATAGCGCAGCAGCGTCCCGATCAGATGATAGCCGGCGGGATGCTCGCCGCGCTCGCGCATCGCGGCACGCTCGGCACGAAAGCCGGCGTAGGCAGGATGGGTGTTGAGATTGGTGATGTAGGCATCGGTTGCCTCGCCGACGTCGGTGAACGGCTGCGGCATGCCGGCGCCCGGCTTCCAGGGAACGGAGACGCTGTGACGGCCCGCCACCTGGATTTGGCCGAACAGGGCGTTGCCATTGCGCGCAGCAAACGAGGTCCCCCAGCCCGACTCGACGCCGCCTTGGGCAATCGCCATCGATGGCGGGACGATATCGACGCGGCGTACCAGCTCGTCGAGCTTGTCGACCGACGTCTCGTAGCGCTCGGCGAGACCTTCCAGCCAAATACGTTCGACCGCCGTCATGCGGAGCGGTGCGGCCGCGATCTTGGCGCGCAGGTAGAGGAGCTGCTCGCGGTCGGCGAGCACGCGCTGATTGACCTCGAGCACCACCGGCAGAATGGCGGTGATGAACAGCGACTTGCGCTCGTTGCCGTCCTTGGTGTTGAGATCGTCCGGCACGCGGTCGACCTTGATCGGCGGAACGGCTTCACCCAGCCGGACTTCGGTCAGCGTGTAGGAGACGTCACGGAAGAAGTCCGCAAGTTCATTGGCGGTACGCGGGCTGATGGGCCGCAGCTGGACTTGTCGGCGCACGGCGTTGCCCGGGGCCGCGAAGCGCCCGTGCCCCAGGGTAATTTCGCGGTTCGGGGCATGATGCCCATCGTCGGGTTCGTTCACGTCGTGGCGCACGAACGTCAAAGCCGCCGGCTGGGCATCCATGGCGAGAAATGCCGGTTGGCCGGGCGACGCAGCACTCGCGGGCCCGATTGCCGCGAAGGACAGATACGGAGCGACGTCGACGGTCGGTAGCGGTTCGCTCAAGCCCACACCAGTGGCGACCATGGCGGCCCACGCCGCCGGAAATGCATAACGACGCCCGCGTTCGACCGCGGGCCGGATTAACAATTTCATTCCACACTCTTCGTTTCGTTGGCTCGAACGAACGACCCACCGCACGCGATCCCCCCAAGGACCGCGATACAGTACCGACGCTGTACGCTTGAGCGGCGGCGGCCTACTGGGCCGCCTGGACTTCCACCACTTCTGGCACGTAGTGCTTCAGAAGATTCTCGATTCCCATCTTGAGCGTGGCCGTCGAGCTGGGGCAGCCGGAGCATGACCCCTGCATATGGAGATAGACCACACCGTCCTTGAAGTCCTGAAACACGATATCGCCGCCGTCCTGGGCAACCGCCGGACGAACGCGCGTGTCGAGCAATTCCTTGATCTGGGCGACGATCTCGTCGTCCTCCGCGGCGGCCGCGCCCGCATCGGCGCTATCGGCCACCACCGGATCGCCCGACGTGTAGTGTTCCATAATGCCGCCCAGAATGGACGGCTTGAGGATCTGCCAATCCTGGCTCGCCGACTTGGTGACGGTCACGAAGTCGGAGCCGAAGAACACTCGCTCGACGCCCTCGATCGCAAACAGCCGCTTGGCCAGCGGCGACGGCAGGGCGGTATCGACGCTCGCAAAATCCATCGTGCCCTTTTCCATGACCACGCGGCCGGGGAGGAACTTCAGGGTCGACGGGTTGGGCGTCTGCTCGGTCTGGATAAACAAACCTGGTCTCCTTCATCGAACGCGTCGCGGTCGGGCCGCTCGGCATCGCTCAGGCTGGGAACGGGACGTCTCCGCCCCCAATCGGTACCCCGGACGTAGGAACCGGCGTCCGGTCGATCAAGTCGATTCTTATGACAGACTGTATAATAATTATGGAATATCACATTATTATTAAATGATATCAATTAATTATGGAATACCATCTGGGCAAACTACCTGTCGAGTTCTCCAACTCAAAACCTCATTCGACGACGGTGACTGACAAAACGACGCGGAAACTGCGCGCACGGTCTATGAGATTGCGTCGATCTCGGCCTCGGTAAGAGCACCCGGCACGATGGTCAGGGGAATCCGGAGCTGGCCGCCGAGCTTGCCCGTGAGCGCCGTGACCAGGGGGCCCGGCCCATCGCCGCTCGAAGCACTGCCCAGCACCAGAACCGAGATCGTTCGATCCTCGGCGACGAGCTTCAGCAGTTCGTCCCGGCTTTTGCCTTCCCGGATATGGATGGTCGGTGGCTGTCCAGTCAGCGTGGCCGCCGCATCGGCATGGCGGGCCACGACATCCTCGGCCTGCTGGCGGGCTTCCTGGCGCATCAGGTCGACGACCGCCCCCCATTGCTGCCCTTCGGGCGGGTCCATGACGTAGAGCATGGCCACCCGGCCGCCGGTCCGCTTGGCCCTGCGGCAGGCATATCGCAGCGCATTGCGCATCTCCGGGCTCTCGTCGACGACAACCAGGAAAACGCGCTCCTCGGCCCGGACGGGCTGCTCGCTCACACTCATGATCGGCTCCCTTCCGCTACAAACGACGCATGACCGCGCCACCCAGCCAGCCCGCGAACAACGCCATGGCAATCGCGCCCAGACCATAAAGCGGGCCGTCGCGACTCGCCCACCCGGCTAGCTGGGCGCTGAACCCAACCTTGCCGACCGGCAGCGGCCGTGACACCGCAGCAACAATCTTGCCGTCGCGCAGCAGATAGGCCTTCACCTCGTAGACCCCCTCCGGCAGCCGGGACGGGAAGGGCAGATCGACGCGAAACAGCCGACCGGCCTGAACGGTGACCTGGCCGATGGCAGCCGGGTAGAGGCCCTCCCGGCGCTTCACCTCGACCAGACCGCCACGGAACTGCGCCAGTTCGGCCGCATCCCGCGGGCCGACCGGCTTGACGGTCGACATCCGGTCTTCCAGCGACAGGATCTCACCGCCGGCACCACGGGCGAGCAGACGCTGCAGCGGCTGGCTGGCGGCAATGGCGTAGTAAGCCGGCACGTCGTCGAAGGACTGGCGGCCGGTATTGAGCCACAGGCCGAGAAAGCGCTGCTTGCGCATCACCGTCTCGCGGGCTTCCGGCCCGACCACGACCACGACCACTTCGCCGGGCGGATCGAACATGCCGAACATCAGGATGCTTTCGCCCTGGAAGGCCGATGTGATGGACACACGCGCCCGCGACAGATCGACGACCAGGTCGGGCGTCGTCGACTCGGTGGGAACCGACGGCGGCAGTCCGGTCGACGGCGGCTCGACGCGGGGACTCTGGGCATATGCGCCATTTGCCCAGACGATACTTTTCACAAGTGCCATCAGCAGGCGTCTCATGGCGACACCTCACGGGCGCCCAGCGAGAAGGGTGAAGGCGGCGTGCGCAGGAGCTCGAACAGCAACTCGGCCGCCACCGCCAGGATCAGAACCGACATCAGGCCGCGCAGGACGACACCCGGCAGTTTGGCTGCGAGGCGCGAGCCGATCGGCGCGCCCACTACCCCGCCCAGGATCAGGAGCAGCGCCAGCACCACGTCGACGGTGCCGTTGGTCGTGGCCTGGAGGAAGGTGACGTTGGCCGCCACGAACAGGATCTGGAAATTCGAGGTGCCGATCACCACGGCTGTCGGCATGCCGAGCAGATAGATCATGGCCGGCACCAGCACGAAGCCGCCGCCGACGCCCAGGATCGCCGACAGGATGCCGATCAGGAAACCGAGGCCCACCGGCAGCAACGCGCTGATGTAGAGCTTCGACTTGTAGAACCTGAGCTTGAGCGGCAGGCGGTGCACCAGATAGTGCGTATGAAGTTTGCCGCGCGGCGATTCGGGATTGCGCCGGCGCTTCAGGTAGGTGCTCAGGCTCTCGGTAAGCATGAGGAGACCGATCGTCGACAGCATGACGACATAGAGAACGGCGATGACAAAATCGATCTGGCCGATGCGCTTGAGGTAGGTGAACAGCGAGACGCCGGCCGACGAGCCGACCATGCCGCCCATGAGCAGCACCAGCCCCATGCGGAGATCGACGTTGCCGCGGCGCCAGTGAATCTGCAGCGACGACACCGAATTGGCGATCACCTGGTTGGCCTGGCTGGCGACCGCGACGGCCGGAGGAATGCCGACGAAGATGAGGAGCGGCGTGGCGAGGAAGCCGCCGCCAACACCGAACATGCCGGCCAGCAGACCGGCCGCCGCCCCCAGGCCAAGCAGCACGAACACGTTCATCGACTGTTCGGCTATGGGGAGGTAGATCTCCACTGCGTCAGCCTATTTCAGCAGTATGTTGCTGATTTCACGCAACTGGGTGCGCGCCCGCAGCAGATAGAAGCCCTGTGCGGCGAGGTGATTGGGAATGAGAAACCCATCGAGGTAGCCGTTCCACACCACCCACGGCTGAAGTTCGGCGGCGAGGCGGAACGTTTCCACCGTGCCGTTCCAGGCATTTGTCAGGCCCTTCTCACGGATGACATTCTCGAAGTCGATGCCCAGTTCGCGCAGCAACAGGTAGTTGGCGTAGAGCCGACCCTTGTTGAAGTAGAAGATGTCGTCGCACCGCGAATCGAACAGATCGCCGGCTTTCTCGATGATGTGCTGGTCGATGACCGCCGAATCGGAGCCTTCATCGTTGGCGATGCGGTCGAGCAGCGCCTGAAGGTTGTCGGCGCGGCGCTCGAATATCGCCTGACCGGACGCCAGCCGCTTGTTGTAGGCCAGCAGCTTGTCGCGGCCGGCGCGGTACTTCTGCGCCGACGTCGCCGACGGCATCAGCGATACGCTGGGCTGCCAGACCCAGATGTTGGGCTGCTCGTTCAGGAAGCCGCGCGCCTGCTCGAGGTCGCGATCCGTCTGGCTCGAACCGCGGGTACGGCCGAGCTGATCCATCAGTTCGGTGCTGAATCGGCCGAGTGCCGCCGCGATACCGCGCTGGAAGTTCGGCATGTTGTCGAGCAGCCCCGACGGCATGAAGAAGGGTTGCATCGGCGTCCACGTGTGGACATTGACCTCGCGGTTGACCAAGTCGGCCGCGACGGCCACCGCCCGACTTTCGCCTGGCGTCACGTTGCGCGGTGCGAACTGTGGATCGTCGTCGATGTCTTCGATGACCAGCGAGCCCACCGGATAGTAGAGCACCACGACCACCAGGGCAGCCCGCCATATCCAGCCCCAGACCGGGCGCCGGACTCCGGACGCCGTGGCTTTGGGCGCAAAGAGACGAAAAGCACGCATGCGATCCCATGCCCGACGCCACAGGGAAGGCGCTGCTACAGGTGCTGCGCCGTGATCCGGATCGAATGTCATGGCCGACCTTACCATTCGCCTCGTGACGAAACAGGGGCGTGGACTGATAGAGTGCGGTGTTTCTGTCCAATGGAGTTGATGGAATGGCGCTCGATCCGGAATCCCAGCGGCTGCTCGATCTGGCTGCGGCGGCCAACCGCCCAGCCTGGAACACGCTCAGTCCGCAGGCGGCGCGCGACCTCTATCTGTCGCTCCGCCCACCCGCACAGGGCCCGCGTCCGGCCGGCGTCGCGGTCGTCGACCGGACGATTCCCGGACCCGGCGGCGCCGTGCCGATACGGCTTTACCGGCCGGCCGCGGCGGCAGCCGGCGCGATGCTGCCGGCACTGATGTTCGCCCACGGCGGCGGCTGGGTGTTCGGCAACCTCGAAAGTCACGACGTGCTCTGCGCCCAGCTCGCCCTCGACGCCGGCATCGCCGTCTGCGCCGTCGACTATCGGCTAGCGCCGGAAGCCCGCTTCCCGGGCGCCTTCGACGACGTCGTGGCCGCCCTGCAGTGGGTCCAGGCCAACGGCGCCCCGGTTGGTATCGACGCCAGCCGGCTCGCCATCGGCGGCGACAGCGCCGGCGGCAATCTGGCGGCCGCCGCCGCGATCTGGGCGCGCGATCACGATGGGCCGCGTCTTCGCCTGCAGCTCCTCGCCTATCCGGTCACCGATGCGGTGGCGCGGACCGACTCCTACCGCCGCTTCTACGACGGCTTCGGCCTCAACGCCGAGACCATGGAATGGTTCTTCGACCACTACACGCCGGACAAGACCGCCCGCGGCGACTGGCGCGTGTCGCCGCTGCGCGCCGCCTCGCTCGCCGGCCTGCCCGCCGCCCTGGTGATCACCGCCGGCTACGATCCGCTGCGCGACGAGGGCCGCGCCTATGCCTGGCGGTTGCAGCAGGAGGGCACGCTGGCCGACCTGGTCGAGTTCGGCGGCATGCTGCATGGCTTCCTCAGCGCGCCGATGCTGCTGCACGGCGCACGGCGCGCTGTGGCTATCTGCGCCGCGGCGCTGCGCGAGGCCTTGGTGCTGCGAGCGTCCTAGAAAGCGGACTACGAAGTACGCCCACCGCGATTGAATCGGCACTTCTATGTGCTTCCGTATTGCTTGCATATGGAAACATATCGGCCTATATCCTCGCCATGACCAGCCCCTCCTTTTCCGCCGTCCTCAGCCTGCTTGGCGCCAACGCCCGCCTCGAAGAGCGCTTCTCGGGCGGGCTTGGCTCCCTGCACGGGCTCGCCCTCAGGGAAGTCCTGCTGTTGATGCATCTCGAACGGGCACCGCGGACACGGCTCAGCCGGATCGACCTCGCGAAGCGGCTCTATGTCAGCCCCTCGACGGTGACGCGCATGGCCGCCCCGCTCGAGAAGCTGGGGTGCGTCGGTCGCGAGGCCGATCCGCGCGACGCCCGCCTGGCTTATGTCGTGCTCACCGAGGCCGGCCAGGAACTCGTGGCCAACGCCCGGGCCACGCTCGAGGGCATGGCCGCCGACGTCTTCCGCGACCGCTGGACCAGACCGGAGATCGCCTCGCTGGCCGACCTGCTGGGTCGCCTGACGGCCGGCCAGCCCGGCGAGCTGGGTTAGCCGGTCCGATGATCCATCTCCTTTGCGGCTCGACCGGCGCGGGCAAGACCACCTACGCCGCAAAACTGAGCCGGCAGCTCGGCGCCTTGCACCTGTCGATCGACGACTGGATGGTCGGCCTGTTCGCGGCCGACAAGCCCGCGCGCCCCGACTGGCAATGGATCGACGAGCGGGTGAAGCGCTGCGAACGCCAGATGGTGGCCACGGCCCTTCAGCTCGGCCGCCTCGGCGTGCCGTCGATTCTCGATCTCGGCCTGCAGCGCGCCGACCAGCGTCAGCGCATTGCCGCGGCCGTGAGGGCAGACGGGCTCGCCGTTCACCTGCATTTTCTCGACGTCGACGCGGCGGAGCGCTGGCGACGGGTCGAGGGGCGCAACCGCGAGCACGGGGAAACCTTCCGCCTCACGGTCACCCGGCCAATGTTCGATTTCATCGAGACGATCTGGCAGCCGCCCAGCGCCGATGAAATGGCGGCGCTCAACGGCGTGCGCGTCGCGGCCTAGCGGAACACGTCCTTGCGGTGACGGACCTCGGCGAACACCGAGACAGGATCGCCGCCCGGCATGCCCACCGCCTTCTGCACTGAAGGCATGTCGACGCGCAGGAACGGGTTGGTGGCTTTCTCCTCGCCGAGCAGCGACGGCACCGTAGCCTCGCCGCGCGCGCGGGCGGCGTCGATCGAGGCCGAACGCGCCATGAGCTGCTTGTTGTCGGTCTCGACGGTGATGGCAAAGCGGGCGTTCGACTGGGTGTATTCGTGGGCGCAATAGACCCGCATGTCATCGGGCAGTGCGCGCAGCCGGCTGAGCGACGTCCAGAACTGCTGCGGCGTGCCCTCGAACATCTTGCCGCAGCCCAGCGCAAAGATCGTGTCGCCGCAGAACAGGGCGTGCTGGTCGCGGAAGGCATAGGCGATGTGGCCCGACGTGTGGCCCGGGATGAAGAAGACCTCGGCCTCGGCTTCGCCGAAGCGATAGCGGTCGCCGTCATCGACCTCGATGTCGATGCCGGGGATTCGCGCCCGGTCGCGCCGCGGGCCCACGATGGTGCAGCCGGTCGCCTGTTTGATCTCGAGATTGCCGCCGACGTGATCGCCGTGATGGTGGGTATTCAGGATATGGGTGATCTTCCAGCGACGTTTTTCCGCCTCGGCGAGGATCGGCCCGGCCACGGCCGGGTCAACGACGGCGACCGCCCCGCTCTGGGGCTCGCGCATCAACCACACGTAATTGTCGCTCAGGACCGGGATTCGGACGATGTCTAGCGTTGTGCTCATGATGCGCGACGCTAGCAGAGCTGGCTTGCGCAGGCCATGGTCTGTCGGTGGTCCCCACAATGGCCTTCGCGGTCCGATTCCTGCTAGGATTACCGCATGTGGAGCGACGTCCTCGACCTTGAGGAATTCTACGGCAGCACGCTTGGCCAGACGACGGCGCGGCTGCTGCGCGCCCGGCTGCGCGAGGTGTGGCCGAGCGTGCGCGGCGAGAACGTCCTGGGCCTGGGCTATGCCACGCCGTTCTTGCGGCCGTTCGTCGAGGAAGCCCAGCGCACGCTCGCCTTCATGCCGGCCCAGCAGGGCGTCACGCGCTGGCCGCGCGAGGGGCGCAATCTCACGACCCTGGTCGACGAGATGGATCTGCCGCTCCCCGACCGCTCGATCGATCGCGTGCTGCTGGTCCATGCCGTCGAATGCACCGAGCAGGTGCGTCCGATGCTGCGCGAGATCTGGCGGGTGATGGCCGACGGCGGCCGCCTGATCGTGGTGGCACCGACGCGCGCCGGCTTCTGGTCGCAGGTCGAACGATCGCCGTTCTATCATGGCCACCCCTATTCGACCGGCCAGCTCGCGGCACTGATGCGCGCCAACATGTTCGCGCCGCTGCGCCAGACGCGCGCCCTCTATATGCCGCCGACCCGCTCGCGGCTGGCCATACGCATGGCGCCGGCGATGGAGCGCTTCGGCCAGCGCTGGCTCGGCCGCTTTGCCGGCGTGAGCGTGATCGAGTCGGGCAAGCAGCTCTATGCCGGCATCGCCGAACGTACGCAGCCCCAGGCTGTGGCCGTCGTGCGGCCCAAGCTG
>JACPVT010000250.1 GCA_016191685.1 Rhodospirillales bacterium
ATTCAACCATATGGTTGAACAGAACGCCGCCGCCCTCGACCGCGTCTTCCACGCGCTCGCCGACCCGACCCGCCGCGCCATGCTGCGGCAGCTGGCCCAAGGTGAGCACAGCGTGGGCGAACTCGCGGCGCCCTTCGACATGTCCTTCGCCGCCGCTGCCAAGCACGTGAAGGTGCTGGAAGGGGCGGGGCTTCTCAGCCGGACGATCGAGGGCCGCACGCACCATTGCCGCCTCGAGGCACGTGCGCTCGCCGAGGCCGATCGCTGGATCGCCTGGTACCAGCGCTTCTGGACAGGACGTCTCGATGCGCTGGAGACCGCGTTGCTGCGCCATGCCCGCAAGACGAACAAGAGGAGCCGCAAATGACCGATGCTGCCTATGGACGCATCATCGCCTCAGCCGAGGTGCGCTTCGAACGCCTGCTGCCCGGTCCGATCGAAACGGTGTGGGAATTCCTGGTCGATTCGGACAAGCGCGGCCAGTGGCTGGCCAGCGGGCCGATGGAGCTGAAGGAGGGCGGGGCGATCGAACTGCGTTTCCGCCATCGCGATCTGTCGCCGCACAAGGTGGCGCCGCCCGAACGCTTCAGGGAAATCGACGAGAAAGGCCACCTCAGCCACGAGCGCGTGCTGCGCGTCGAGCCACCACGGCTGCTCACGATCTCCTGGGGCAAATCGGAGGTGACGTTCGAACTGGTGCCCGAAGGCAAGAATGTGCGGCTGATCCTCACTCACCGCCGCCTGGCGGATCGTGCGGACATGGTCCAGACCTCGGGCGGCTGGCACACTCATCTCGACATCCTGGTCGAGCGCGCCAACGGCCGCGTGCCGAAGGCCTTCTGGACGATGTTCGGCGATATCGAGGGGGAATACGAGGAGCGCTATCCGCGCTAGGTCCGCGCCGGGGCCGTGTTAGGTCGTGGACTCATTAGCACGCAGCCAGATTCGAGACGAAATCGCAAAGCTTCTATCTGCTTCAGTCCGTCCGCTTCAAATGCGGCGTCGCCATGCGCGTTGCCGTCGCCCACAAGGGTCATGCTCCGCGGCGTGGAGATGGCTTGGTCGCACTGATCGGACCCGAGCTCAGGCGGGACGCGCTCGCTGATTGTTGCCGATCAGCCACAGTGCAAGGTGCGATGCTTGACGGCATTCCAGACGGCATCGATCCGTTCGCTGGCGCGCATCGGCCTGGATGCGACCTTGTTGTGTCGCCCGCGCCCATGTCGCAACCACGTTCGCTCCGCATTGTTTAGTTCTCGCTCCGGCTTGCATCGACGGCGCCGGACTTTCCGGCATCAGGGAGTGGTCTATGAATTATGGTAGCAAGGATATTCGGGTCTTGAAGGGCCTGCTTCGAGGTGAAGCGCCCGTTGTCGGCTCCGCTCAACGGCTCCATCTCGAGATGCTTGGCTTGGCGGTCGACAGCGCGGATGGATTGCGAATCACAGCGAAAGGAACCGAGTTGGCGGCCGCTGTGCAACTCTTTCCGGAGCCTGTCTTCGTGACAACCGACGAACCGTGGGAGGCGATGAGCCGCTGGTATGCAAGCGATGCGCTTGAAGGCGAAAGTGAAATCGGCCGTGATGCACCGGCAGTCGTCACCACTCAGCAGGACATCGGAGAGGGCCCTTGTGCTGCGCCGGCCACGGCAGGCTAGACCGGCAGCCTCGGCGTGATTGAAGCCAAAGACCCGCTTCACGCGATCGAGCCAGCCGGCACGATCCATTGGCGAAGGCCGAGCGAAGACGATAATGGCTTGGCCGCTCCAGCGGATTGATGTGCGACGGTGGTACGACCGTTGTCCTTCAGCCCGTCGAGGCCGGCGCGCATACAGCACGCCGACTCGTCCGACAAGAGTTCATGTCTGCCTGTGGCACGTCGCGTCATTTCGCTGCGCCGTGGAATTTGGTCGCTATCGGGGAATAGCGAACTCTGACAAGCCGTTCGCTCGATAAATTTTTGGGTTCACGGCCTAGTTCGGCCGGGCGATCTGCGGCCCGAACTTGAGCTTCTCGTCGCTGAACACCAGCAGGCTGCGTGCCTTGGTTTCGCGGTCGAAGCAGTTGCGATAGCCGCCGGTCGTCGGGTCGAGGCCGTAGGACTGACAGGCCTCGCGCGACTCCGCGGTCACGCGGGCATAGGCGCGGGCGATCTCGGGCTCACCCCATTCGATCGCGCGCTCGGCCTGCATCAGGCAGTAGTCGTAGCCGGCGATGGTTGACGTGACGCCCTGCTCGCGGCAGATGCGCGACGCCTGGGCTTCGGCCGAAGCCGGCGGCACGGCGGGCGCGAACAGCGCAACGGCCGCCAGGATGGCGATGGTTCCAAAGGCAATACCGGCGTGGATCTGGCTGCGGGTCATGGATGTCTCCCCCTGCCGAACGGGCAACTGTATGACCAGCCAACGCCATCGGGGGCGGGAGGTTGCAGCCCCAGTGGAAGAAAAATCAGGCAGCCGGTTCAAGGGTTTGGGGCCCCTCTTGGGCGGCCCTCAGTAGCTCTTGGGCAGGCCCAGCACGCGCTCGGCGACGTAGCACAGGATGAGCTGCTCGCTGACCGGCGCGATGCGGGCGATCATGACCTCGCGCAGGAAGCGTTCGACGTGGAACTCCTTGGCGTAGCCGTAGCCGCCGTGGGTCAGGATCGCCCGCTCGCAGGCCTCGTAGGCCCAGCGGGCACCGAGATACTTGGCCGAGTTGGCCTCGGCGCCGCACTCGCGGCCGTTGTCGTAGAGCCAGGCCGCCTTGAAGGTGAGGAGGTTGGCCGCCTCAAGCTGCATCCAGCTCTCGGCCAGCGGATGCTGGATCGCCTGGTTCTTGCCGATCGGCCGGCCGAACACGATGCGCTCCTTGGCGTATTGCGTGGCGCGGGCCAGCGCGCACTTGCCGATGCCGATCGCTTCGGCCGCGATCAGGATGCGCTCGGGGTTGAGGCCGTGCAGCAGATAGTGGAAGCCCTTTCCCTCTTCGCCGATGCGGTCCTCGAGCGGCACCTTCAATCCGTCGATGAACACCTGGTTGGTGTCGATCGCCTTGCGGCCCATCTTGTCGATCTCGGTGATCTCGACCTTGGAGCGGTCGAGGTCGGTGAAGAACAGGCTCAGGCCGTCGATCGGCTTTTCCGTCGCGCTTTCCTCGGAGGTGCGCGCGATGAGCAGGATCTTGTTCGCCACCTGCGCGGTGCTGATCCAGGTCTTCTGCCCGTTCACCACGTAGCGGTGGCCCTTGCGCACGGCGCGCGTCTTCAGGCGGGTGGTATCGAGACCGGTATTCGGCTCCGTGACGGCGAAGCAGGCGATGTCGTCGCGCTTGATGACCGGGGGAAGCATGCGGGCCTTCTGCGCCTCGGTGCCGAAGCGCACCACCGGGTTCAAGCCGAAGATGCCCAGGCTGACCGAGGAAACGCCGCCGTTGCCGGCCCCGGATTGCGAGATCGCCTGCATCAGGATGGCCGCCTCGGTGATGCCGAGCCCGGAACCGCCGTATGCGACCGGCATCGCGATGCCCATGTAGCCGTGGTCCGCGATCGCGCGGCAGAATTCCTCCGGGAAGCGGCCGTCGGCATCGCGCTCGAGCCAGTATGCGTCGCCGAAGCCGGCACACAACCGGGTCACACCGTCGCGGATCTGCTGTTGCTCGGGCGTGAAGTCAATGCTCATGGCGCCAACATTCGATTTCGGCGATTGGCCACATTGTACGCATATACGTATTGTTAACGCATACAAGTAGCAGCAAGGCGTATCATTGTCAACGCAGGCGGCGCGATCCTGACGCGACCCAATGCAGACCACCTGGAGGAAGTTGCGATGATCAAGCGAACGACAAGGGGAGCAGCGCCCCTCGTGGCAGCGGCGCTGGCAATGTTCCTGTCCGTCCCGCTCATGGCGCAGCAGGCGTATCCGGGCAGACCGACCCGCCTTGTCCTGCCTCTTGCGGCGCGCAGCGCGACCGACATCGCGTTTCGCGTCATCGCGGGCGAGGCGCGCATTCTCGCCGCAACGTCCACCGAGCGCTCCTCGGCCGCGCCG
>JACPVT010000251.1 GCA_016191685.1 Rhodospirillales bacterium
AGATAGGTGCGCGACCACTCGGGATGGAGCTTGGGCTGCCCCCTGAATTCCGGCGCGACGCCCGCGATCTCCTCGACGTTGAATTCGATCAGTGCAAAGCCGTCGCGGGCGATCGCGACGGCTGGGGCAAAAAGCTCGGGCAGCTTCCTCGTGCCATAGGCGCTCACCATCTCGCACCAGCCGGCAAGATTGCCCGGCGCCCCGACGGGAATGGCGCCGCGCAGGATCTGTGCCCGCGTGTTCAGCCGCTCGATCGGGAAGTTGCGCGGGATCCTCGTCATGAAGTTGAGGGAGCGCACGCGCTTCTCAGCCGCGACATAGCAGGTCGCCATGCCCTGGCCGGCCAGGCCCGACATGTAGGGCTCGACGACGTTCAGCGCCGCCGCCGTGGCGGCAGCGGCGTCGAAGGCATTGCCGCCATTGGCCAGGATGCGGGCGCCGGCCGCCGCCGCGAGCGGATGGGCCGCCGCCACCATTCCGTGACGCGATGTGATGGTCGGGCGCTTGCCGTGCTGCAACATGCTTGATGTCTCTCCAGAGGTTGGCGGATCGTGCCGATTGGACACGGTCGCGGCCAGAGCGAATTGCGCTAAGCTGCCCCGCAGGAGGAAGTGGACTTATGCGCAGACTGGAATTCGGCTGGTTCCTGCCGACCGCCGGCGACACCACGGCCTATGGCCTCGCGAGTGCGCAGGTGGCGCCCTCGCTGCCGCTGTTCGACAAGATCGTCGCCGCCGCCGAGACGGCTGGCTTCGAATACATGCTGGTGCCGGTGCAGACCGCCTGCTGGGAGGCGTGGATTTCCAGCGCCATGATGGTGGCGCGCTCGAAATCGATGCGCATGCTGGTGGCGGCGCGGCCCTCTTACATCAATCCCGTGTTGCTGGCCAAGATGATCGCCACCTTCGATCAGCTCTCGGGTGGCCGCATCTGCATCAACCTGATCGCCGGCCAGAGCGAGGCCGAGAACGCCTCGGAAGGCGTCAAGTGGGGCAAGGAAGAGCGCTACGAGATCATGGACGAGGAGGTCTCCATCCTGAAGGCGCTGTGGACCACGCGCGGCCCGGTCACCTTCGACGGCAAGTTCTATCAGTTGAAGGGCGCGCAAATCAGGCCCTATCCGCTGCAGCAGCCCTATCCCCGCTTCTATCTTGGCGGCGGCAGCAGGCAGGCCTGGGAGATCTCGGCCAAGCATTCCGATGTCCATCTCTTCTGGGGCGACACCTACGAGCGCATCCGCGCCAACATGGCCGAGATCAGGGCGATGGCGGCGCGGCACGGGCGCGAGAGCGACATCGGCTTCGGCATGCGCCTGCAGGTCGTGTGCCGGCCGACCGAGAAGGAGGCCTGGGACTTCGCGCATGGGCTGGTGGCCCATGCCAGCGAGGCGCAGAAGGCCTTCGTGAAGGAGCGCTTCGCGACGTCGGAAGCCAACCGCCGCGTGCGCGAGCTGGCGGCGATCGGCGAGACCATCGAGCCGCATCTGTGGACCGGCATCACCCAGGTTCGGCCCGGTGCCGGCATCGCCGTGGTCGGTGATCCCGAGCAGTGCGCCGACACGCTGCAGAAGTTCATCGATCTCGGCTGTCACTCCTTCTGCCTGTCGGGCTATCTACACGACGAGGAAGCCGAGCGCTTCGGCAAGTGGGTGATGCCGATCCTGCGCGAGCGCAATCGCGAGCGCATGCTCGCGGCCTGATGGCGCGCGCTGCACTGCCCGATGTCGGTGCCCGCCAGCTCGAGGCGGTGCTGGCGCTGGCCGAATACGGCAGCTTCGTCGCTGCCGCGGCGCGGCTCAGGATTTCCCAGCCGGCGCTCACCCGCATGTTGAAGCGGCTCGAGACGCAGCTCGGCGTGCGGCTGTTCGAGCGCAGCACGCGCCGCGTCCAGATCACGGCGGCGGGCCGCGAGTTCGCGGCTGTCGCCGAGCGCATGCTGAACGATCTCGGCATCACGGTGCAAAGCGTGCGCGAGGTGGCGCAGGAACGGCGCGGACTCGTGGTGATCTCGTGCGTGATGTCGGTCGCGGTCGGCCGGCTGCCTCGGATGATCGCGGCCTATCGCGGCGACCGGCCGGGCGTCGAGATCCATGTGCGCGAGGGCGTGTATGCCTCGATCCTCGACGATGTGAGGAGCGGCGTCGCCGACTTCGGCATCAGCTATGTCGACGAGCTGCCCGACTTCGCCGTCGGCACGGCCTTGGGCCGCGAGACTTTCCATGCCGTCGTGCCGGCGCGTCACAAGCTTGCCGGCCGGCAGAGCGTCAGCCTGGCCGAGCTCGCCGCGCATCCGATCGTCGCGCTGCCCACGGAATCGAGGACACGCCGCACGATCGATGCCGCGGCCGTGACGGCGGGTCTGCAGCTTCACCAGAGGGTGGTGGTGAACCAGATCGCGACCCTGCTGGCCCTGGTGGGCGCCGGCGTCGGCGTCGGCGTTGTGCCCGGAGGCGCCACCCGCGGTCCGCTGGTCCGCGGCCTGCGCTTCATTCCGCTGGCCGAGCCGAAGCTGGTGCGCCGCCTCGGCCTGATCGCCTTGCGCGAGCGCGAACCGACGCCGGTCGCCTCGGGTTTCATGGCCTTGCTGAGGCGCGAATGGCCAAAGTCCGATTGATGCACTTCCTGCAACAATCCCGTCTATCAGGTTGATCTTGGCATAGCGGCCAAGCGGGCTATTCTGGTCGTGGAGGAAACCGTGCAGCTCGCATCCAAGACCTACGAGGCCGACAGCATTTCGGCCGTCCAGGAACTCTATCACAGCAGCGGCTGGACCGACGGCCTGCCGATCGTGCCGCCGACGGCCGATGCCGTGGAAGCCTGTCTCGAGTGGGCGATGATGCCGCCGGACCAGCTGATCGGCATCGAGCCGGTGCGCGGCCTCGCCATCACCGCCGAGAAGCTCGCGATCAACGCCGTCATGGCGGGCTGCCTGCCGATGCATTTCCCGGTCGTGGTCACCGCCTGGATGGCGATGATGCAGGACGAGTTCCTGATGCATGGCGCCACGGCGAGCACCGGCGGCTGCGCCGTGCTGGTGGTGCTGAACGGGCCCATTCGCCTCGAACTCGGCGCCAACGGCACCTTCAATGCGCTGGGCAACAGCGACCGTGCCACCGCCGTCATCGGCCGTGCCGTGCGGCTCTGCCTGATCAACCTGATGGACGTGCGTCCCGGCGTCATCGACCGCTCGACGCTGGGTCACCCCGGCAAGTTCAGCTACTGCCTGGCCGAGGACGAGGAGGATTCGTCGTGGCTGCCGCTTGCCGAGCAGCGTGGCGTGCCCAAGGGCGCATCGTCGGTGACGGTGATGGCGGCGGGTGCGCCGCGCCAGCTCATGAACGAATGGACGACCAAGCCCGAGGAGATCCTGGAGACCTTCGCCGCCGAGATGCGCGCCAACCTGCGGCATTATTCGATCCATCCCGGCAACTACGCGCTGATCATTCCCAAGCAGCTGCGCGAGCATCTGCAGGCCGCGGGCTGGACCAAGACCGACATCGCCACCTTCATCCACGAGCGGGCGCGCATCCATCGCCGCGAATGGGCCGAGGTCGGCAAGGGCGCGGTGGTGCGTGACCGTGGCGACAGCGTCTATCCCGCGATGGAATCGCCCGACCAGCTCCTGGTCGTTGCGGCGGGCGGACCGGCCGGCGGCTTCGGCGCGGTCATTCCGCCCTGGCTCGGCAACAAGAGCCATGCCGTCACTTTGCCGATCGGCGTCTGCGTCGATTGCGAACCGCCAAAGAAGTAACCAAGAGGCATACGATGACTTTCCGCGTTCTGGATCCCACGCCCGAGAAGGCGCCGCCCGCCGGCAGGCTGGCGCCGCGCCTCGACACGCTCCAAGGCAAGACCATTGGCTTCATCTCCAACGGCAAGGAAGGCACCAAGGGCTTCTTCCTGCATCTCGACCGGATACTGCGCGAGGAGTACGGCGTCGCCAGGGTCGTGAGCCGCACCAAGTCCAACTACAGCGCGCCCGCCGACAAGCACATCGTCGACGAGATCAAGGGCTGGGACGCCGTCGTCTCCGGCCTCGGGGATTGAGGCAGCTGTTCATCGTGCAGTCTGCACGACTCAGTGACAGCCGAACGCCTGGGCGTTCCCGCCTTCAGCGTGATGACCACCCGTTTCGTGAGCGCCGCCGAGATGATGAGCCGAGTGCTCGGCATGCCCGGTTACGCTTTCGCCACGATCGGCCATCCGGTGAGCAGCGCCACCGACGACGGCCTCGCCGCCATGGCCCGGACCGCCATCGACCAGGGCCGCCGCCTGCTGCTGCGCGCCTAGGGCAGTTCCAGCCGGACCGCGACGGCGGCGCTCGCGATCACCGCCGGGTCGTTGTTGTCGGGGTCGGCGACGTCGAGGCCTCCCTTCACTACCTTCACCGTGACGATGCCGTGCGGCAGCGAGGCCCGCACTTTCTCGACGTCGACCTTGTCCGGCTGCTGCACGCCGATGGTGACATCGACGAACATGTCCGTCTTCGGATTCACCTTGAGCGCGCGGATCATCGCCAGCGACGAATGATGGAGCGCGTCCTGCACCGCGCGCAAGGCGGCCTTGGTGTAGTCGCCGCCGTGCAGGTCGTTGCCGGTGCCGAGTTCGAGGATGACGCGTCTGGCGGCCATGGTCCTGCTCCCGCCTACAGATCGAGCCGGACGATGGCGGCCGCCTGGGCGATCACCGTCTTGTCCGTGCCGGCTTCGTTGGCGATCTCGAGGCCGCCCTCGAACACCTTCACCGTGCCGGTGCCGTGCGGCAGCAACGCCAGCACCTGCTTGGTGTCGACCTGGTCGGGCTTGGGCACGCCGATCAGCACCTCGACCTGCATGTCGTCGCTCGACTTGCCGAGCGCCGTGGCGACGGTGAGCGAGTTGTGCCACAGCGCGTCGCGCAGCGCGCGGACCGCGGCCTTGGTGTAGTCGCCGCCGCGGATGTCGGTGCCCATGCCGATCTCGAGGGCGACCTTCTTCAGCGCCATTGCCGCTACCTCTTCTTCTGCAGGGCGTCGTAGCTCCACGGGCCGGGACCGGCCGCGGCGATGTAGAGAAACACGAAGCAGTAGAGGATGGCGAGCTCGCCGCCATTCAGGATCGGATAGAAACCGCGCGTGGCGTGGGCCATGAAGTAGGCCACGGCCATGAAGCCCGACAGCACGAACGCCGTGGTGCGGGTGAACAGGCCCACGATCAGCAGCAGGCTGCCCACGATCTCGATCGCACCGGCGGCGCCCAGCAGCGAGACGGTCTCCATCTTGGCGAACATCGGCACGGTCGGAAATTTGAAGTGCTTGGCGGTGCCGTGCTGCAGGAACAGGAGGCCGGCCATGATGCGCAGAACACTCAGCAGGCGCGGCGCCCAGGCCGTCGCGATCGCGTCGAAATTCATCGTGAAAGACTCCCCCGGAGTTGAAGGCGGCCATCATGTCCGCGGTTTCATTGTTCGACAAGCAATGCGCCGCGGTGAATCGGTTACCGTTCCCTCACCGCGGCGCCGTGATTTTCGCGATGGCGATGCCGCTATACGCGGCCGTCGCGGTCGTCGTAGTCCATGTCCTCGTTCTCCAGATCCATGTCCTGTTGATCCGGATCCACCTGACGGGGCTTCTGCTTCGGCTTCTGGCTCTGCCGTTGCTGTTGCTCGCGCTGCTGCTGCTGGCGCTGCTGTTGCTCACGCTCCTGTGGCGGATTGCGCTTGGTCGGATCGTTCATGGCTGCACTCCATGCTCGCAGCGACTCCAGGAGGGGGCCGCTGGCAACGGAACGCCGGCTCCCGCCGCCGGGTTGCCGGCCCGCGCCATGCTTTCGTCACAGTCACCTTCACTTCTATTCCTATTTCTCCGGCACCTTGCCGATGCGCTCGACCGCGATTGCCAGCCGCTTGGCATCGGAGGCGACGAAGGCGGCGAACTCGGGCGCGTCGAGATAGGCGATCGGCGTCTCGACCTTGTCCATCGCCGCCTTGAATTCCGGATCGGCGACCGTGCGCCGCACCGCGTCGCGCAGCACCGTCATGACTGGCGCCGGCGTGGCGGCAGGAGCAAAGAGCCCGGACCAGATGTAGAAGGTGGCGTCGTAGCCCAGCTCCTTCATGCTGGGCACGTCGGGCAGCGAGGCGAGGCGCTTGTCGCCCCACACCGCGAGCGCCCGCATCTTGCCGCCCTTGATCTGGCCGATCGCCGCAGACGGGCCCGAGGCGAGTGCCGCGATCTGGCCGCCGAGCAGCGCCGCCACCGCCGGTCCGCCGCCCTGGTAGGGGATGTGGAATAGTTTTATGCCGGCGGCCTCGGCGAAGATCTCCATCGCCACATGGAGCGTGCCGTAGACGCCGGAAGATCCGTAGTTGATCGTGCCCGGCTTGGCCTTCGCCGCCTCGACGAAATCCTTCAGCGTCTTGTAGGGACCGTCGGCACTCACCACGAGCACCGTGGGATCGGCGCTGATCAGGGCGATGGGCGCGAACTGGTTGAGCTCGTAGGCGGGCGCGCGGCCCTGCAGGCGGTCGGCCACCGGCAGCACCGAGATCGACGACAGCGCCATCAGGATCGTGTAGCCGTCCGGCGCCGCGCGGGCGGCGAGTGCGGCGCCCACCGAGCCGCCGGCGCCGGGCTTGTTCTGCACCACCACGGACTGTTTCAGCAGCCGGCCCATGACATGCGCGGTCGGCCGGCCGGTGATGTCGGCCACGCCGCCCGGCGGGAACGGCACGATCATCTGGATCGGCCGCGACGGATAGGTCTCCTGCGCCAAAGCCGGCCCGCCTTCGATCGACAGCGCCGGCAGCAGCGCAGCGCCAAGAAGTGTACGCCGCTTCATCTTGCTTCTCCCTTACTTCGCCGGTCCTGCTTTGGCCGCGCCGGGCTTGGTTCCCGGATAGGTCGCGGTGAAGCCGAACAGATCGACCAGGGCGTTGGGCTTCATCACCTTGTCGAGGTCCTCCAGCCCGGCCGTCTCGGTCGGCTTCAGCCCCAGCGCCAGCGGCCCCTTGGGCGCCTTCCAGTCGGCCACGAACGAGGCCACGGCATCGAGTGCCTTCAACGTCGGCGCACCCTGCATGGCGGCGAAGCCGGCCAGCGCGCCCAGCGCGGTGTCGATCACCTCCTCGGGTTTCATGCCTTCTTCCTTGGCCACCGCCGGCAGCACCTTGGCGATCAGGCCCGAATCGTCGATGGTGAGCGAGGCGGTACGGAGTTTGCCGTCGTCCATGGCGCTCGACTTGTCGCTGATGCCGTCGACCACCAGCGCCACCGTGAACTTCGCCTGGCCGCGCAGGTTGATCTCCAGCGTCTTCAGCGTCAGCACCTTGTCCTTGCCGTCGATCGCGTAGTCGAGCGCGATGTCGACCGGCACCTTGGGGACCCCGTAAGGCGCCAGCGCCGTGAACATCTCGTCGTCGCCCGTCATGCCCTCGAGCTTGAGCTTGGCGAAGCGCGGCGCCTCGTCGTCCTTGGCGTCCTTCTTCAGGCGGTCGAAGTCGAGCGCGTCGACCGCAACCCTCTCGATCTTGATCGTGCTCTCCTTGTCGCCGGTCGCGGCATTGGCCGGCACCACGGCCACCACGTCGGTCAGCACGAAGCCCGAGGTGCCGACGGCGGTGCCGGTCTTGTAGGTGAAGCTCTTGAGCTCGAGCTGCGGCTTCACCTCCTTCTCGAAGCGTTCCAGCCCGTTCTGCGCCCAGGCGCCGGCCGCCAGTCCGACCACCATCAGCGCCGAGCCCAACAGCGCCGCGCCGAATCCCGCCCAATGTCCCCGCATAAAACTCTCCCGCTGAATGACGCGGGACCCTAACACCGGGGCGGTGGAGCGGCGAGTCAGTGGGACAGTGCCTCACGTCGTCACCGGAGCTTGAAGGCGGGCATAAAATCCTTGCCCCATGCGGCTTCCGGCGGGGTGCCGGCGATCGTCCCGTGGGACGCCCTTTGACTCGTTTCAAGTCGCCCCATGCGTTTCAGGACGCGGCGTCGGAGGTTCCGGCGGCGCGGCCGCGACGCCATGATCTCGGCCCACAGGGCGGCGAACTCCGGGTCCTCGAGCTTCCAGCGATAGAGC
>JACPVT010000258.1 GCA_016191685.1 Rhodospirillales bacterium
CAATGGCAGTAGCCCATGGCCTCGGGTGCGCCCGTGACCTCGACCTCAACGGCGCCGCAGAAGCAGGCGCCGGTATGCTTGGCAGTCATGTCTTTTCTCCTTTTGCCGGTTACCGCCGGACTCAATCAATCGTGATGTGAGGAATGTGGACGGGTACGAAGAACTCCTTTATTTGCGCGTCGTTAGCGAGGCCGGGACGCCCCGATGTGCAAGACAGATATCGTCGGGGATTGAGAATTCGACAATGACCGAGACACCGCCGTCCTTTGCCGAAGCACCGGATCGTGTCCCCGCGCCGCCGGATGCAGACGTGCTCTCAGAGATGCTGCGCGCGGTGCGGCTCACCGGCGCGGTCTTTCTCAGTGCCCGCCTAACCGCGCCGTTCGGGTTGGTCTCGCCGAAGCGTTACGACGAGCGCATGCCGATGGCCCATCTGCGTCACATCAGCGTCTTTCATCTGGTGGCGGAGGGCGAGTGCGTGATCGAGACGGCCAGCGGTGCGCGGCATCAGGCCGTCGCCGGCGATCTGCTTCTCCTGCCGTTTGCCGATCAGCACAGGCTGAGCATGGGCACGGCGCCCGACATGGTCTTCGACCCGAGCATCGTTCACCGCGGTCCGACTGAGGGAATCTGGAAGGTCAGCCATGGCGGCGGCGGTGCGGAGACGCGGATCGTCTGCGGCTTCATCGAGTCGGCGGAAGTGCTTGTCGCGCCCATGTTCCGCCTGCTGCCCGAATTGCTGGTCGAGCATGCCGGCGACGAGCAGGTCGGTGCCCAACTCGCCTCGACGGTGCGTGAGATGCTCACCTTCGTGGAAGCGGCCACGCCGGGCACGCAGGCGATCCTCGGCCGGATGATGGAACTGCTGTTCGTCGAGGTGCTGCGCCGCCATGCCAGCCGGGTGCCGACGGGCAGTAAGGGGCTGCTGGCCGCGCTCAGCGATCCGGTCGTCGGCCGCGCCCTGCAACTTGTTCACGCCGATCCGGCGCGACGGTGGACGGCGGAAAGCCTTGCCCACGACGCGGGATCGTCGCGGACGGTGCTTGGCGAGCGCTTCAATGCGCTACTCGGGCGGCCGCCGATCGACTATCTCGTGGGCTGGCGTATCCAGCTCGCGGCCGACCGGCTGCGCCACGGCAAGGACGGCATTGCGCGGATCGCCGCCGAGATCGGCTATGAGTCCGAGGCCGCCTTCAGTCGTGCATTCAAGCGCGTCACCGGCGTGACACCGGGCCGTTGGCGGGAAGGGGCCGGCGACAGCCCCGACCTCATGCCCCTGCAGTTCAACAAGCCGGTGATTACCGGCCCACCCAGGGTCTAAGCATCTGGGGGCTGAGCGTCAGGTCTGCGGCATGAATTCGAGCATCAGGCCGCCCGACTGTTCGGGCGCCACCAGCACGCGGTCGCCCTCGGTGAGCTGGAAGGCGACGTTGTTGGCGCGCAGGAGTGCCTGCAGCGGCCGCGAGCGTTCGACCGCGACGTCGGCGCCGACGATAGCTGGAAGATCCTGCGGCGCCATGATCTCGAGCGCCTTGTATTCGAGCTGGTAGGCGAGCGGCGACCAGATCAGCAGTTCCACCGAACCGGCCTTGACCATCATGCAGCCGTCGAAGATTTCCTCGGTCTGGCCGCCCCAGGCAGCCTTCAGCGCCTTGGCGGTCTCCTTGGGATTCTCCGCCACGGCGTGGATTGCCATCATGCCGAGCGCGCCGTTGGGATGGACGATCCATTCCGGTTCCATGAAGGCGTCGGGCGTTTCGTGCTTCACCGCGAACCACGGCAGAGGTCCGCCTGTTTCACCGACGACGACGCCGGCATCGACCTCGAAGCCGTCCTCAGTCTCCCAGGCGTGGGTACGTTCCTCGCCTTCGAGAACTTCCACGTTCACCGCCAGGGCAATGCGCGTGTCTTCGCCCGCCAGGAGCTCGATGTAGTTCGGAATGTCGTCACGGTCGGGCTGGAAGCAGATGCAGCGCGGCTCGACGCCCTCCGGCGTCAGGTTGAAGCCGAGCTGCTGCAGCTTGGCGGCGGTGGCCTCCAGGTCGGTGTGGCTGACCGAGAGATGATCGATGTCGCGGGCCGAAATTTTCATGCCCGCTCATACAGGCTTAACCACCTCACGCTCAAGGGGGATGCTTGTCCGCAGGCGGCGTGCTAATGCCGCGCCGTTCACCGTTCCACTGGAGGAAATATGTCAAAGATGACGCTTTACGGCATTTGGCTGAGCGGCCCGACCTATAAGGCAGGCCTTGCCATGTCGCTGATGGGCCAGGCTTTTGCCTATAAGCATGTCGACCTGCGCGCCGGCGCCCACAAGCAGCCGGACTATCTCGCGGTCAACCGCTACGGGCAGGTGCCGGCGCTGGTCGATGGCGATCTGAAGCTCTGCCAGTCGGGCTCGATTCTGCTCTATCTCGCCGAAAAATTCGGCAAGATGGGTGGCAAGACCGCCGAGGAAAAGGCCCGCGTGCGCGAGTGGCTGTTCTGGGAATTCGATCGCCTGGCACCCAACGTCTATCGCTCGCGCGCTATCAAGAAAGGTTTCATGAAGGCCGAGGACAACGTCCTGCAGCTCTACACCGGCCTCGCCAACGACGCACTGAAGGTGCTGGACGCCTCGCTCGCCAAGTCGTCCTTCCTGGTCGGCAACGAGGCCACCATTGCCGACGTCGCGGTCTATGGTGACGTGGCCTATGCTGAGGAGGGCGCCATCGATCTTGCGCCCTACGCCAACGTGAAGGCCTGGATGGGTCGGGTCGAGAAGCTGCCCGGCTTCAAGAAGTACGCCGACCTGCTGCCACAGCAGGACGCAGCCTAACAATCGGACCGGATCAGGCTTCCAGCGTCTTCTTCATGACGCCGGTTGCCTGATCCATCATCCCGCCGATCGCCGGCGCGAGATCGTTGGGCAGCAGATCGATCGTCCAGACGAGCCGGCTCTTGTCCGTGCCCTCAGGAACGACTTCTACGGCCGAGTTGTAGTGGCTCGCCCGTCCCTCGACGACGGCATAGACCAGCCGGTGCGCTTGGTCGTCGGCCGTCACCAGACGCTCGCGCGCACCAGGCCGTTGAAGAAGGTCAGGATCCGGCCGCCCTTGTCCATCTTGTCCGGCCGTGCAATCGCGGTCTGGCGATTTTCGCACGCGGTCGTCGCGTGCCGCCAAAACGGCGCCCCGTCAGTCCTCGCGACCTCCGACCAGGATCACCTGGGTCTTCGCCCAGCGCTCCTCGTCGAGCGCGAACTGGCCGCTGGGCGTACCCTGCTTCCTTGGGACGTTGCCGGTGTTGGTGATGCGCAGAGTCTTCGTCGCCGATATGGGCGTGTTGTCGAATTTCTTGCTGTCGCGGGTGCCGTCCGGCTTCGTCGTTGTCACCGATGTGGAACCGCACAGGCGGTTCTTGCGCCAGTCGGCGGGGGCGCAGCCGTCGCCGGTCACCTTCACGGTCTTCTTCAGGTCGAGGTCGCCGGCCGTCAGCATCTTGGCAAGCATGGCCCGATTGGCGTCGGTCACCGCGACTTCGGCACTGAACTGCTTGGCGTCGTTGCCGAGCTGGCAGAAGCAGGTCGACTTGATCTCGGTCTGGGCGGCGGCCGGCAGGGCGATTCCGGTCACGAGAAGGGCGAGGGCGAGGGCAACGGCAACGGATCGCATCAGCCTGTCTCCATCATCTGTTTCCAGCTTTCCTCGACGCTTTCTCGGTCGAGGTCTCGGGTAATGAAGACCAGCCGCGATCGCCGCTCGGCGTCCGGCCAGCGGGCGAGCAGGGTCGGCGGGTGGAAGGTGCGGTGAACGCCGTGGATGACCAGCGGCTGGCTCTCGCCCACGACGTCGAGGACGCCCTTCACGCGCAACAGCCGGTCGCCCCAGGAGGCACGGACCGCCATCAGCCAGCGGTTAAAGCGGTCCCAGTCGAGCGGCTCCTCGAAGGTGAGGCAGAAGGAGCCGATGTGTGCATCATGGCGGGAGCGGTCGATGTGATGGTGGTGATGGTCATGTGCCTCGGCATTCAGCCATTGCTTGACCTGATCGCTCTTGCCCGATGGATCGAACGGCCCGGAATCGAAGAGCAGCGCAGGGTCGATCTCGCCTTGCACGATCTCGAAGAGCGACGCCCCGGGATTGAGATCCTCCAGACGCATGCGCAGCCTGGCACTGGCGTCGATGTCGGCGAGATCGGTCTTGCTGATCAGCAGACGGTCGGCGACCGCCGCCTGCTTCACCGCCTCGGCATGTTCGTCGAGCTGGCGGGCACCGTTCACCGCATCGACGGTCGCGATCACGCCATCGAGCCGGTAGTCGTGGCTGATCATGGGATGATTGAGCAGGAGCTGCAGAATCGGCGCAGGATCGGCGAGGCCCGTGGTCTCCAGCAGCACGCGGTCGAAGGGCGGCGTCTCGGCGGCGGCGCGGCGGCGGGCGATGTCGCGCAGGGTTAGGTCGAGGTCGCCCTGGATGGTGCAGCAGACGCAGCCCGACTGAAGCAACACCATGTCGCCGCCTACCCGTTCCATGAACAGGTGGTCGAGGCCCACTTCGCCGAACTCGTTCACCAGCACCAGGCTGCGCGCCATGCGCGGATCGCCCAGCACGCGGTTGAGCAGGGTGGTCTTTCCGCTGCCGAGAAAGCCGGTGATCAAGGCTACCGGCAGGCGCTCGGCCGACTTGTCGCGATCGAACAGGCTCATGAAAGCAACCCGACGAAGACCGCCGCGCCTTTCTCACGGCCGGTCTGGTAGGTGGCGCGGTCGCTGCCGGCACGCTGGTTGCGGGTGTCGCGCACGCCCAGCAAGTCGCCCAGGCGCCCGCGCTCTCCGACAAGGCGTGGTGGCCGCATCCCAAATGGGGCAAGGACGATGTCGCCGGCGCCTCCAACTGGATCACGCCGGCCAAGGTTCTCGATGCGGCCAAGTTGATCAAGGACGGCAAGATCTACCGCATCGGCCGCATGTACGAATCCGGCATGCCCAAGTTCGGTGAGCGCGCCTTCACCATGCGCATCCCGGGATCGCCGACCGGCGGACCGTTCGGCGCCAACAAGCTGATCTATCACGACGAGTTCCTGGCCACCGAGATCGGCCAGACCGGCACGCAGTTCGACGGCCTCGGCCATATCGGTATCCAGATGGGCAAGGACGGCGACAAGAACGAGATGCGCTACTACAACGGCCACACCGAGCAGGAGATCGGCGGCGCTTATGGGCTGGCCAAGATCGGCATCGAGCATGTGAAGCCGTTCTTCACGCGCGGCCACCTGTTCGACGTCGAGGCAGTCAAGGGCAAGATGATGGAAGCCGGCGAGGAGATCAAAGTCGCCGACTTGCGCGCCGCGCTGCAGAAGCAGGGCATGACCGAGGCCGACGTAAAGGACGGCGATGCCGTCTTCTTCAACACCGGCTGGGGAAAGTTGTGGCTGAAGAACAACGACAAGTTCAATGGCGGCGAGCCCGGCATCGGACTGGAAGTGGCCAAGTGGTGCATCGACAAGAATGTTTGCCTCACGGGCGCCGACACCTGGGCCACTGAAGTGGTTCCCAACCCGAACAAGGACCTGGCCTTCCCCGTGCATGGCGAGCTGATCACCAAGAACGGCATCTTCAATCACGAGAATCTGGACTTCACGGCCCTGATCGCCGACCGCAAGTACCAGTTCGCCTATATCTTCTCGCCGGCGCCCATCAAGGGCGCCACGGGATCGAACGGCGGCCCCATGGCCGTTACCTGAGCCTGCGGTGAGCTGATCGCACGGCGGCTCGCGCCGTGAAACGCCCTCGCGCAAGCGGGGGCGTTTTGCTTTGATGGGGCGAGAGATCGGGAGGAAATTCATGTCGATGTTCCGTATGGCCGCTGCGACGGCGCTTGTGCTCGGCATGGCGCTGCCGCTCTCTCGACCGGTGGGCGCGCAGGGCC